>NZ_JBFUIQ010000097.1:0-14588 GCF_056401795.1 Peribacillus sp. P4_D6 | reverse complement strand
CATTATTATGGCAGCTGCTTTAGCGATAATGGTCGTACTCGTGTTTGGTAATGTGGTCCTCCGTTATTTCTTTAATTCAGGGATTACTTGGTCAGAAGAAATGTCAAGGTATCTCTTTATTTGGTTGACGTTCCTCGGCGCCATTGGAGCTTTCAAAAACAAAGAACACTTAGGTGTAGACATGGTCATTAAACGGCTCCCGAATAAGATGAAAAAAGTGGTGCTTGTTATTAGTGATTTGATGATGTTATTCGTTCTTCTCTTAATCCTGGATGGAAGCTGGAAAATGACTATGATAAACATTGACAGTGCTGCACCGGCCACTGGAATGCCACTGGCATTTGTATATGGGACAGGTATTCTTGTAAGTGTTTCAATGGGAAGCATGATCATTTTCAATTTGTATCGGATTTTCTTCAATAAAATTAAAGACGAAGAATTGGTGATGATAAGTGAGTCAGAAGAGCTAATTTCCCTCCATACTGATGAATTTGAGTCAGATATTAGGATAGTTAAGGAGGAGAAGCAGGGATGATAGGTGTATTCGTCGGATCTTTACTGGGAGCCATGGGACTAGGAATACCTATTGCCTTTGCCTTACTTGTTAGTAGCGTAGTGCTTATGTACTTTCTTGGTATTTTTGATAGTCAAATTATCGCACAAAATTTAATCAGTGGCGCGGATAACTTCCCTCTAATGGCCATACCATTCTTTATGCTAGCAGGAGAGGCGATGAATCGGGGCGGTTTATCACGGCGTATCGTTGAGATGGCAATGAAATTGGTGGGTCATATCAAGGGAGGCCTTGGTTATGTTGCGATCATTGCGAGTGTGTTGTTTGCGAGTTTATCAGGATCTGCTGTTGCCGATACGGCCGCGCTTGGGGCTATATTAATTCCAATGATGGTGAAGTCCGGTTATGATGTGAACCGGTCAAGTGGTTTGATTGCATCAGGTGGTATCATTGCCCCGATCATACCGCCAAGTATTGGTTTCATCATTTTCGGTGTCGCAAGCGGTGTGTCCATTACAAAGCTGTTCATGGCAGGAATCGTTCCAGGTGTTTTACTAGCGGTTGGACTTACGGTTACCTGGGCCATTGTTGCACGAAAAGATAAAGTCGCCGTTAACCCCCGAGCTTCAGCAAAAGAAATTCTTACTTCTTTTCGTCAAGGCGTTTGGGCTCTATTCCTGCCCGTCATCATCATTGGTGGATTGAAATTCGGTTTATTTACACCGACTGAAGCGGCAGTAGTTGCTGCAGTCTATGCAATATTTGTCGGTCTTGTAATCTATCGTGAAATGAAAGTGAAAGATTTGTATGAGGTCTTTGTACATGCAGGAAAAATGACGAGCGTTGTCATGTTTCTGGTCGCTGCAGCTCTCGTATCCTCCTGGCTGATAACTGTAGCGGATTTACCTGGTCAGGTGATTGGATTGCTGGAGCCATTTATGGATCATCCATTCCTTCTATTAATAATGATAAACCTATTGGTTATCGTAGTTGGAACTGCTATGGATATGACGCCGACAATCCTTATTCTAACACCTGTCTTGATGCCATTGGTGGTCGCTGCAGGTATTGATCCAGTTTACTTTGGTGTCCTGTTTATCCTGAATAACGCCATCGGTTTACTTACACCACCTGTCGGAACCGTTTTAAATGTCATGTGCGGCATAAGTAAGATCAGTATGGAAGAAATCATGAAGGGGATTTGGCCTTTCTTGCTCGTTGAAGTAATTGTATTGATCTTATTGTTACTGTTTCCTTCATTAGTGATGGTACCGCTAGGATGGTTTACCTCCTAACGGAATTAAACAAGTATTTGGGTGTGTATGCTGGTATTCATCTTATTTTATAGGAGGAAAATGAAAATGCATAATTTGTTCAAACGTTTGGCGGTTGGAGTTTTACTGCCATCATTACTACTATTAAGCGCTTGCGGAAGCGGACAAAATGAAAGCGCTTCAGCTGACGGTATTCAGAAAAGAACAATCAAAGCAGGGATCGGAAATAGTAAAATGCATCCACAAGGAAAAGGAATGGAGAAATTTAAAGAACTGGTTGAAGAAAAAAGCGGGGGGAAAATGAAAGTCCAAAACTTTTTTGATGCCACCCTTGGAGATGATCAGAAAATGACAGAAGCTCTTCAAGGTGGCTTACAGGAAGTAACTGTTCCTTCAACCTCACCACTTGTTGGTATGATTAAGGAATTTGGAATTTATGACTTCCCATTTGTCTTTAATAATGAAGAAGAAGCTTATACAGTACTTGATGGTGCAGTAGGAAAAAAACTTTTGGATAAATTACCGGAACATGATTTAGTAGGTTTGGGATACTGGGAGAATGGTTTCCGAAACTTAACCAACAGCAAACACCCTGTTAAAACGGCTGAAGATTTCAAGGGGCTTAAACTTCGTACCATGCAAAATGAAGTGYATTTAGATGCATTTTCAAAGTTAGGGGCGAATCCATCGCCGATGGCTTTCTCAGAAGTATTTACTGCACTGGAAACAGGCACTGTTGATGGTCAGGAGAATCCACTAGCAACAATTCAAACGCAAAAATATAATGAAGTGCAAGAATACTTAAGTCTTACAAATCATGTTTATACACCATTTGTATTCCTTGTAAGTAAAAAGTTCTGGGATGACCTATCAGAACAAGAACAAGAAATCATGAGTGAGGCCGCACAAGAGGCTGGAAAGTATCAACGGGAAGTTAACCAAAAAGAAAATGAAAAGGCACTTAATTATCTAAAAGAAGAAGGAATGAAAATCAATGAAGTAGAACCGGAAGAAATGGAAAAAATGAAGAAGGCCATCCAACCAGTGACGGACGAATATGCCAAGAAATTCGGATTAGATCTTGT
This sequence comes from Peribacillus sp. P4_D6, assembly GCF_056401795.1. Lineage (NCBI taxonomy): Bacteria > Bacillati > Bacillota > Bacilli > Caryophanales > Bacillaceae > Peribacillus > Peribacillus sp. P4_D6. The sequence goes on along the minus strand of NZ_JBFUIQ010000097.1, from coordinate 11,715 downwards.
AGAGGAAATGATGAGCGAAGTTGAAAAAGTACGCGGTAAATAATCCAGATTGTTTGGAGGAAAGAAAATGGATATTATCTCTGAACTTTTACGTGAAATCCAATTACCGAAAATGGTACAAGTGAGGCAGAAATTTCATACACCTCAAATCGCTGATGTAGGTGGTGAGGTGAAGAAGGCGATAAAAGAAGCAGGTGTCTTATCAAGAATAAATGAAGAAGACAGGGTGGCAATTGCAGTAGGAAGCAGAGGGATAGCGGACCTTCCTACTTTAGTAAGAGAAACGGTGGCTGCCGTTAAGGAGGCGGGAGGTAATCCTTTCATCGTACCTGCAATGGGAAGCCATGGTGGTGCCACGGCGGAAGGGCAAATCGATGTGTTGCTTCAGCTGGGTATTTCAGAAGAAGCGGTTGGAGCGCCTATCAGGTCATCGATGGAAGTTATTAAACTGGATGAATTGCCAAATGGCCTCCCTGTCTATATTGATAAACTTGCTTACGAATCGGATAAAATCATAATCATTAATCGGATAAAACCACATACAGCATTTCGCGGACCGGTTGAAAGCGGACTTATGAAAATGATAACTATCGGTTTAGGAAAGCAAAAGGGAGCCGAAGCTGCACATGCATACAGCTTTAAGTATATGGCGGAACATGTCCCTGAAATGGCTAAGGTTTCCTTGTCAAAAGCTCCCATCATATTTGGTCTTGCGTCGATTGAAAACGCTTATGATAAACCGGCGAAAATCGTCGCAGTCCCAGCGGAGGATCTGGAGGTAGTGGAACCGGGACTGTTGCTTGAAGCAAAATCATTGATGCCGAAAATACATTTCGATTCGATGGACGTACTTATTGTAAATGAACTCGGAAAGGACATTTCGGGGGATGGAATGGACCCGAACATAACGGGTAATTTCGCCACACCATATGCTACCGGGGGACCAGACGTTAAACGGACCGTTGTACTTGGACTTACTGAAAAAACTCACGGTAATGCGAATGGCATTGGCATGGCAGATATGACGACAAAAGCCGTCATGAATGAAATAAAATGGGAAAAAGGGTATGCCAATGCACTCACCAGCACAGTCACAGATGTAGTAAAGCTCCCGATGTTTTTGGATACGCAGGAATTGGCTGTAAAAGCTGCCATCAAAACATGCAATGCCTTCGATTTGAATAAAGTGAGAATCGTAAGAATTAAAAACACGCTTGAAATCGGTGAAATTTGGATTTCTGAAAGCATGATGGAAGAAGCTTTAAAGAATGAAGATATAGAGATCTTGTCAGACCCAGAAGACTTGGCACTGGACTAAAAATCTTCTTTACTATTTTCATAGAACGAAAGAATTGATTTGAACTCAGAAAAGGAGTGCTGAAATGACACACCTATATCCACTAATTGATAACGAAATAAACCCTTACCGCGATAATGTGCAGGGAAAAGCAAATGAACCTATTACGGTTGCAGGTCTGTTGGACCGTTCGAAGCTGACGCTAGGCACCACATATGAAGGGGGGAAGCCTGATTGGACGCTTGAAGAAATTTATATGCGGCTCGAGAGGAATGCCCCGCGTATCGCAATAATCGGTGGTTCGTCCGATCATCCGGCCCATATAATGGATTACCAAACGTCAGCACGGGCAGCAATCCGCATTTGGCAAAACGGCGGCGTGCCGTTTCATTTCTCGACACCGGTAATGTGTGATGGCACTGCACAAAACAATCAAGGAATGAGTTACTCTCTCCAGAGCCGAAACGCGGTTGCACAAATGGTTGTCAACCAGCTGGAAGCTCACAGTTATCATGGTGCATTCGTCATTCAAGGGTGTGATAAGCAGCCTCTTGGTGTTGTAAGTGCACTCGCCCATGTTGATCGTGTTCGCCGAAACCGTGGTGAAGCACCCTTTTTCGCAACATTCGCACCTGCTCACGTATTGGAAGGCGGTTCGATTCCAGCTGACGTAATTGAAGAATTGGAAACTCTTGCGAAAAATGCGGAAAGCAAAGGAGCAGCCGATGTAGCCGTAGATTTACGAGATACGATGGCATATATATTGCAATGTTCATCGAATACTGCTTTCCAGGGCGTGTTTGAACGGGCCTATGAACGAGGAATATTGACGAAGGAACAGCATAAATACTTTGAAATGAGACTTGCTGTCGCAACATGTGACGGGCAGGGAGGTGTATGTGCCTTTAATGGTACGGGGAATAGTTCACGTCATTTAGTGGCAGGCATGGGTCTCGTACATCCAGCAGTGGAGCTGTTGACCGATCCGCCAACACAACGCCAGATTAACTCGGTGCTTGATAGCTTTGCCGGCATGATAAACGAAGAGCGCTACGGCGTGGCCAACATTGTCGCTGCGAACATAAAAAATGCAATCCGTATACACAGCGCATCGGGTGGTTCTACTAACTTAATGATGCATATTGTCGCAGGCATGCTTTATGCAGGATTCAAATTCAGTTTATGGGACCTTGACCGCATTCATCATTCACATCCAATTCCTGACTTATTTGATTACAGTTTGACAGAAGGAAGGGACATTTATTCACTTGCGATGCAGTGTTGCAGCGGGAAAAGCAGAGGAATGGAAACACTTTTTCATGAACTTATTGAGAATGGTGTACCAATGGATCAGGATGCGCCGACTGTCGCAGCAAAAACTTGGAAAGAACGTCTTACGATCACAAATAGCCTAAAAGCAGTTAATGTTAAGAAAAATCAGGTCATTTTATCCAATCCACGACGTGGATTCAGCGGTGTTGATGTATTAAAAGGAAACTTCTTTGAAAGCGCCGTTGTAAAAATCAGCGGAATGCCGACACCACAGCTTGACCAATTCGACGATAAGCTTGCATTTGTCCTTTATTACGAAAATGAAGATGATGCAAATAAAAGCCTGCTCGATTCAAATCTGCTTTCAAAAATAAAAGAGCAAAAGCTTTTCGAACATAATCTATTGCTAGAATCTCTTAAATACAACAATGAGTCGGAATGGTCTCTTCTAAAAACCGCTACCTATGGGGAATTATTTGACAGGATGGTTGAAGCCGGCACATTGAAAATTGCGGTTATTATCTCAGGGCAGGGGCCAGTGGCATTCGGAATGCCGGAAATGTTTACACCAATGCAACACATCAATGCAAATCGTGTTATGAAAAAAATCGCTACAATCATTAGCGACGGCCGCTATTCAGGAGTCACATATGGAGCTGCCATAGGGCATATGACACCGGAAGCGTATGAAGGTGGCGGCATAGGTTTACTTAAATCAGGGGATGTAATTCACCTTCAGCTTCGTGATCGACGAATTGATTTTGTAGATTCTACTAAACTTCATTCTGGAAAGGTTATTCATGATTTTGCGGATCATTTTAAAGAAGAAAGACAATCATTGGCAGCTGAACGCAAGCAGCGGATGAAAGTTAGACAGAAAATGGTTGCGGCAAGCAACAGGATGTTTGGGCATACAGATGCAGCAAATGGTGTTGTTCCAATCGCTGTCATTGAGGATGCGGTACTTGATTATGAACAAGATATTATAATCCATGAAAAAAAAGTAGAAATAAAGTGAGGTATGCTCGTCATAAATCCGATAAGATAAAGGTAGACAGAATGAAAAGGAGTGAGGAACGATGCCTATCATCCAATCGGTGGAGCGTGCCTTGAAAATATTGGATTTATTTGATGAGCGTGAGCGTGAACTAACTATCACAGAGATAAGTAAGAGAATGAATTTACATAAAAGTACGGTTCATTCACTATTAAAAACCTTACAGGAGCATCACTATATTTCACAAGGCGAAGAAAATGGAAAATACTCGCTAGGATTAAAGCTATTGGAGAGGGGAAGCGTTGTTGTGACCCATCTCGATTTGCGCAATGTAGCAAGAAAACATCTTGAAGGGCTTTCAGCAACAACGAATTTGACGCTGCACCTTGTCATATTGGACGGGCAGGAAGGTGTCTATGTCGATAAAGTTGAAGGTACTGGGGTAACGGTCCTGTATTCCCGTATTGGCCGTCGTGTTCCGATTCATACAAGTGCAGTCGGCAAATCTCTTGTTGCAACCAAAACGGATAGTGAACTGGATTTGCTCTTGGACGGCTATGATTATACGGGACCGACAGAAAAATCGATTAGATCCAAGGAACAGTTTTTAGCCGAAATCGAAAAAGCACGCATTAATGGTTATTCAATGGATAATGAAGAAAATGAACCTGGCATTTTCTGTCTTGCCGTACCGATAAGAGATTATTCAGGAAAGGTAATCGCTGCAATGAGTGTATCGATGCCTGCTTCGAAAGTAAACGAAGAAACACAAGAGTATTATGTACGTCTCTTAAAGGAATGCAGCAATAAAATTTCGCAGGAGCTCGGTTATGAATATCAAAAAATATAAAAAAAGGTTTGCCCTAAGGAGGAACTAGCAAATGAGAATTATTCGCTATGTACATGAAAACAAAAAACAACTTGCTGCCGTGACAAACGAAAACAATGTGGTGGACCTTCCATTTACTGATTTTATGTCGTTGATTACAACGGCACGCCATGAAAACAGAACGCCGTTTGACATTGTAAAACAAATTGTCGCTGAAGGGAAAAAGCTGCCATTGGAAGGTCTTCAATTAACAACCCCTATCGACGCACCGGAAGTATGGGCATCTGGCGTTACGTATAAAAAAAGCAAGGAAGCACGTAACTACGAAGCTACGCAAGGAAAGCTGGACCGCCAAACTTTCTATGACAAAGTTTATGATGCAGAGCGTCCTGAGATTTTCTTTAAATCAACTGCAGCAAGAACTGTAGGACCGAATGACCCGGTATATTTGCGTTCAGATTCAAAATGGCAAATTCCGGAGCCGGAGCTTGGTCTTGTCATCGATAAAAAGGGAACGGTGCTCGGATATATCGCAGGTAATGACATGAGCTGCCGTGATATTGAAGGTGAAAACCCGCTTTATCTCCCACAGGCAAAAGTATGGAAAAACTCTTGTTCCATTGGACCGGCCATCTTGTTAAAAGAGGCTGTTCCAGATCCATACGAGCTTAAAATCATGTGCCGGATTTTTCGAAATGAAGAAAAAGTATTTGAAGGTGAAGCGAAAGTAAACCAACTGAAACGAAAGTTGGAAGAGCTCGTCGATTATTTAGTCTTAGATAATACTGTATTTGACGGATCCGTTTTACTTACAGGTACTTGCGTGGTTCCGCCAAATGAATTTACATTGAAAGGCGATGACCGGATTGAAATCGAAATACCAGGGATAGGGGTATTAAACAACCCGGTCATCCAAAGTAAAGCAGTTCAAACCATTTAAGGGGTGACAAAATGAGCGAGTATAAAACACTTTACTTAAGTAGGGAAGATAGTGTAGCTGTCGCTTTATCCGAAATCCCTGCAAACACATCAGTAGTTGTGAAGTCAGACCTTGAAGAACTTGTCGTACCCATTCTTGAACCGATCCGTTTTGGACATAAGTTCGCAGTCAAGGCCATCAACCAAGGAGAAGACATAATTAAATATGGGGAAGTCATAGGTGCAGCCTCAGCTTCTATTCCCGCTGGTGCACATGTTCATGTACACAATTTAGAAGGCAAAAGAGGAAGGGGTGACAAAATTGCTGAATAAAAAAATGCAGTTTTGGGGCTACCGCCGTCCGGATGGCCGCGTCGGTGTACGGAATCATGTACTAATTTTGCCAACGATAACATGTGCAACACAAACAGCTCAGCGCGTCACAGAATTGGTGAGCGGAACCGTCACATTCATTCATCAGCATGGCTGTGCGCAAGTGGGCACTGATTATGATCAAACGGCCCGAACCTATGCGGGAATGGGCATGAATCCAAATGTATATGGTGTCATAGTACTCGGACTTGGCTGTGAAACACATCAGGCGCACCGTATTGGGGATGAAATTGCCAAATGCGGTAAACCAGTGGAAACTGTATCGATCCAGGATCATGGAGGCACTCTTCAAACCATTGCCGAAGTATCTAAAATTGCGGTCAAAATGGTCCAGGATGCCTCGATGGTGCAACGGGAATTATGTGATTTTAGCGAGCTGATTGTCGGTACGGAATGCGGTGGGTCGGATGCATGCTCCGGCTTATCTGCGAACCCGGCAGTCGGACGTACAAGCGATTTGGTAGTTCAACAAGGGGGAACCGCAATATTAGCGGAAACGACTGAACTCATCGGTGCAGAGCATTTGATCGCAAACAGGGCGGCAAATGACCAGGTAGCAAAAAAAGCTTATGCGGTTATTAAAATGATGGAAGACCGCTCGATTCAAATGGGCGTAGACATCCGCACCGGAAATCCAAGTCCGGGTAACATTGAGGGAGGTCTCAGCTCACTAGAAGAAAAATCACTGGGGGCAGCGACAAAATCAGGTACAACCAGATTGGAAGAAGTCATTGATTATGCCCAGGTACCCACAAAAAAAGGGCTTGTATGGATGGATACGCCTGGCCATGACATTGAGCAATTGACGGGAATGGTCGCAGGCGGTGCCCAAATCGTTCTCTTTACAAGTGGAAGAGGCACGCCGACTGGTTCTCCTATTTCACCCGTAATAAAAATCTCGACTAATACACCAATGTTTGACAGGATGAATGAAAATATGGATTTAAATGCCGGTACGATCGTTGATGGTTTAGAAACCGTTGATGAAGTGGGCAGGCGCATCATGGAAGAAATTCAACATGTTTCTAACGGGAAACTAACAAAAGCGGAGATATTAAAGCAGCATGACTTTGGTATTTGGAGAATTGGACCGACATTCTAAAACGAAAAAGGAGCTAAAGAATATGATATCAACTACATTTGCAACGAAAACATATAAAAATTTCATTAATAATGAGTGGGTKGATGCATCTTCTGGAAATACCATCGAAAGTATTAATCCTGCAGACAAAGAGCCGGTTGGCTATGTACAAAGCTCAACCGAAAAAGACTTGAATAAAGCTGTAGCTGCAGCGCATAAGGCAAAAAGGGATTGGCGCAGGCTCGGCCAGTCCGCACGTGGGCAAATCCTTTTCAAAACGGCCAATATATTGGAAGAAAATCTAGATGAAATTGCCGAAACCATGACTCGCGAAATGGGTAAAACGTTACCTGAAGCAAAGGGTGAAACGGCACGGGGTGTTGCAATCCTGCGTTACTATGCTGGGGAGGGGATGCGGAAAGACGGCGATGTTATTCCATCATCCGATAAAGATGCCCTAATGTTTACGAAACGCAGCCCACTTGGTGTTGTCGGGATAATCACGCCATGGAACTTCCCGGTTGCAATTCCCATCTGGAAAATGGCTCCTGCACTTGTATATGGCAACTCAATCGTATGGAAACCGGCTACGGAGGGAGCTGTTACGGCAGCGAAAGTCATGGAATGTTTCACAAAAGCAGGCTTCCCGGAGGGCGTAGTGAACTTCATTACCGGTAAGGGGTCGATCATCGGTCAAGGACTCATCGATCATCCGCTTTTAAATGCGATCACATTTACCGGTTCTGAAAGTGTCGGTCAGAGCGTCGCAAAATCAGCTTCCGCCCGCGGGATAAAATATCAGCTTGAAATGGGTGGAAAGAATCCAGTCATCGTAACGAAAGATGCGAACATCGACCATGCTGTCGAGGCGGTCATCAGCGGTGGATTTCGTTCTTCCGGCCAAAAATGCACAGCTTCAAGCCGTGTTGTCGTTGAATCGTCAGTATATGATGAATTCAAACAAAAACTGGTAAAGGCAGCAGCGGAAATTACAGTGGGCAACGGTCTTCAAGAGGGTATTTGGATGGGCCCATGTGCAAGCGAAAGCCAGTTCAAAACGGTGACAGAGTACATTGAAAAAGGTAAGCAGGAGGGCGCAAAACTCATACATGGCGGGGAGATATTAACTGGCGGAGACTATGATAGGGGCTTTTTCATCACACCAGCGATTTTCGAAGACGTGACKTCCGAAATGGAGATTGCACAGGCAGAAATTTTTGGACCAGTTATCGCGCTTATGAAAGCAACAGATCTGGTCGAAGCGATTGACTTGGCAAATAATACGAAGTACGGATTGAGTGCATCAATCTTCACATCAAATATTAGTTCAATTTTGGAATTCATCGATGAAATTGAAGCAGGTCTWGTCCGTATTAACGCAGAAAGCGCAGGCGTAGAGTTGCAAGCCCCATTCGGAGGCATGAAGGCATCAAGCACGGGTTCGCGAGAGCAAGGTGAAGCGGCGAAAGAATTTTAGACAGCCATAAAAACGGTTTTTATTAAAGGTTCTTAACAAGTGTAAGGGAGGTTTCCATGTTTGAAAATCTCTCTTTCTTCAAAAAAACATTGCGAGGTGCTTGATGAAAATCATAAAAATTTCTTTATACAAAGTTCCGCCCCGCTGGCTGTTTTTAAAAATCGATACGGATGAAGGCATTTCSGGATGGGGAGAGCCTGTCGTGGAAGGCCGTGCTGAAACGGTTAAAGCAGCAGTTAACGAACTGACTGATTATTTGATAGGGAGAAATCCGAACGACATTGAAGATATCTGGCAAACGCTTTATCGAGGTGGATTTTACCGCGGTGGCCCAATTTTAATGAGTGCCATTTCCGGCATTGAGCAGGCATTATGGGATATAAAAGGAAAATACTTCGATATTCCTGTATACCAAATGCTCGGCGGCAAAGCACGTCAAAAAATTAAAGTGTATTCATGGGTCGGAGGAGATCGACCTGTGGATGTCGTTGCAGCCGCAATAGAAAAACAGAAAGAGGGCTTCCTTGCTGTCAAAATGAACGCATCAGAAGAAATGAATTACATAGATAGCTTTTCGAAAGTAGAAGCGGTCATCGAACGCGTTGCTTCAATCAGGGAAGCGGTTGGCAACGACTTTGGCATCGGTGTGGATTTTCACGGGAGGATTCATAAAACGATGGCAAAAGCGATTGTAAAAGAACTGGAACCTTATCGTCCCATGTTCATTGAAGAACCGGTGCTCCCGGAAAACAATGAAGCACTTCGTGAGATTGCCTGGCATACTACGTGTCCGATTGCGACGGGAGAAAGAATGTATACGCGCTGGGGCTTTAAGCAGCTACTTCAAGATGGTTATGTCGATATAATTCAGCCGGATCTGTCTCATACAGGTGGTATTTTAGAAGGGAAAAAAATTGCCGCCATGGCAGAAGCGTATGATGTAGCCATTGCGCCGCACTGCCCGCTCGGTCCGATGACTCTTGCTTCATCCATTCATCTGGACGCAACGACACCGAATTTCATTATTCAGGAGCAAAGCCTTGGTATTCATTACAACGAAGGCATGGACATTCTCGATTATATGAAAAATCCAGAATTATTCGACTATGAAGAGGGTTATGTGAACATTCCTGATAAACCGGGTCTTGGTGTGGAAATCGATGAGGAAAAAGTGATGCAGGCAGCAGAGACCGGACATGATTGGAAGAACCCAATTTGGCGAAATGAGGACGGGAGCATCGCTGAATGGTAATAAAAGGAGGGAAAATAATGGACTTTCATGGCATCATTCCACCGGTAGTCACCTTATTTGATGAAACGGGGAACTTGGATTTGGAGTTGAACAGAAGGTATATCGACCTATTAATCTCACGGAATATTGACGGTATTTTGTTGATGGGCAGTTCAGGTGAGTTCTCCTCACTTACGACTGAAGAAAGGAAATTATATGTACGCGAAATGTTAAAGTACATTAACGGAAGAGTGCCAGTTATGGTCGGAGTCGGGCATACCGCATTAAAAGAGGTGCAAGAACTGACTTCTTATGCAGAAAAGCATGGAGCGAACGGTGTTCTCGTAGTCAACCCATATTACTGGAAGCTGTCTGACGAGCAATTATACCGACATTTTTCCAATGTGGCGAACCATACTAATCTGCAAGTTTTCATTTATAACATCCCGCTCTTGACAGGTCAAAACTTATCCATCGAACTGATTAAAAAATTAGCCGAAGATCATTCAAACATTACAGGTATTAAAGAGACGGTCAGTGATTTCGGCCACCTTCGTCAAGTGCTGGCTGAAGTGAAGAAAGTTCGCAGTGATTTCAAAGTCTTCTCCGCTTTTGACGAGCATTTGCTTCCGGCCCAAATGATTGGAGCAGCGGGAAGCATTAATGGAAGCGCGGTCTTTGCCCCGGAAATATCCGTACATTTATATGAATCGTATCATAAAGGAGATCTCGCTGAAGCCCAGAAAAATCATCAAGTGATTTCAAAACTGATGGATGTGTACAATTACGGTCCGACATTTTTTACAGCCATGAAGGAAGCTGTTCATCAGCGCTGGTTTGACGTTGCTGCTGGTCACCGTGCCCCATGCGATGTATACCCTGCTGATTTGGGTGAAAAAGTAGCTGCTCTCTTAAAAAATATAGATATGAAAGAAGGCGTCCAAAAATGAAAGAATCACGCGACTTGCTCGAAACGTTAGGCTACCCATCTACTGATCTTAAAGAACTTCCTACATCAACGAAAACATTTCCGGACGGTGCTCAATACCGCATTGAACTGCCAAGTGTAGAAGGTCCAGCGGCCCTAAAAGAAACATTGAAAGAAATTGACCGGCTTGGTTTGACTATTCACCGGATATCCCAGGGCAGCGGCATCATGCTTCAAACGGATGAAGAAATTAAAGAAATGTGTGAAATGACAGCAGAGCGCGGCATGGAGCTCAGTTTGTTTGTCGGTCCCAGGGGTTCTTGGGATGTCAGTGCGGGGCCGCTTACGCCAGGAGGTAAATCCCAGGGAATCCGCCATGAAGGATCGGACCAGCTTGTTTATGCCATGGAAGACTTGAAAAGAGGAGCTGCACTTGGTCTTCGCGGTGCGTTAGTTGCAGATGAAGGACTTCTCCTTTTAACGAAAGAAATGAAAAAACACGGACAGCTTCCGAAAGACTTTGTTGTTAAAGTATCGGTTCAAATGGGTTCAGCCAATCCAGTATCCGTTAAATTAATGGAAGACATCGGAGCGGATACCTACAACGTACCACCTGCATTAACGCTGTCCAAACTTGCAGCGATCCGACAATCAATAAACATTCCCATTGATTTATATGTTGAAGTTCCGGATACCTTCGGAGGCTTTCTTCGCTATTATGAAATACCAGAAATTATCCGTGTATTGGCGCCAGTATACATTAAATTTGGTCTGCGCAATCATCCTGATGTATACCCTTCAGGGAAACAATGGGAAAGTACGAACATCTCACTCGCTCAAGAACGTGTACGCCGTGCCGCAATTGGCATTCAAATGATCGAACGATACTATCCTGAAGCAATAACATCGAAACTCGGTGCAGAAGGACTCGGCATTGCAAAAATTGAAAAGGCAGCAGCGAAATAGATGTCTGGTCTTACTATAAAGGAGTGGAGCCCGAATGACCTTTAAAATATTATTAACGGATTACGAATTTGAACATTTGAAATATGAAGAAGAGATTTTTCAAGAAAGCGGTCTGGAAATCAATTTCATCAAAGCGCAATGCAAAACTGAAGAGGAAGTAATGGAGCATGCAAAGGAAGCGGATGCAATTTTAAATCAATATGCTCCTATCTCAAGACGAGTCATCGAGTCGCTCGAAAACACGAAAATCATTTCCCGCTATGGTGTTGGCGTCAATACAATTGATCTCGATGCCGCTAAGGAAAAGGGGATTACTGTCGCCAATG
>NZ_JBFUIQ010000096.1:0-14951 GCF_056401795.1 Peribacillus sp. P4_D6 | reverse complement strand
GTGGAGAAATAGAACCGGATGGTGGTGTAATAGTCGAAACTGAATATTTTCATGCTCACCAAGACGTTGCATATCCCATTAAAGGTTTAGTAATTTTAGCATCTAAACGCCATATTAAGTGCTTTGACGAGTTAAATGACTTAGAAAAGGTTGATTACATAAACTTATTATCTAAGATTAGAAAAGCTCAAAGGGAAGTATTAGGGATAGAACATGTTTATTACTTTTATAATGAAGATACTACCCACCATTTTCAGGACTACTTGGAGAATTATAATTAGGGATAGTCCAATCACTATCCCTAACAATACATATGATTTCGATTAACGAGTTCTTCCGCCTAATTGTTGTTCAGCCATTTGCACTAAACGTTTTGTAATTTCTCCACCAACAGATCCGTTTGCACGAGATGTTGTATCAGCGCCAAGTGTAACACCGAATTCACTAGCGATTTCGTATTTCATTTGTTCTAGAGCTTGCTCTGCACCATTAACTACTAATTGATTATTGTTGTTATTTCTAGCCATGTTGTCAGCTCCTATGAATATAATGTGTTGCTGGTCATAGGTTTTGATATTGTTAAGAGTTATATACATAGATTTCAAAATAAATTAAGGCAATGATTAATTGAAATTAATACCATCTGTGGATTTAGAAGAGAGAGCAGAGGAAAACATTGAAGTCACCGGGTCGCAAGGAAGGGTTTCAGAAGCGATTATGAAAACAAATGATTTGCAATATCTTCGCTCAGGATTAAGAGTCAAATGTGAAAAGGATGTAAATCCATCAGTAAGACGGACGTGCTTAAGCTTTGCGGTTTGGTTGCGTACATATATGGAATTTCCTATAAGGGTTGTTGTATATCTAAAAACGGATTATCAACTTAAAACGAGAGATACAAGAGAACTGGCAAGTGCTACTTTTTTTTGCACCTTATGATAAAACTGTTGAACCATACATAAGAATTGCAACAAGTGATTATGAAGAATTAGTTTCAGAAAGAGGAAAAAATGATGCTTTATGGGCAATTTTAAGCAGCATGGCTCATGAGATAATCCATTATCAACAATGGCTAGAAGATAAGGAAATGGATGAGAAAGAAGCAGAAAACGGAAGCGAAGAAATTATTAGATAGTTACTAACGATTTTTGTGATTTGATTTTCTTGTTGAACAAACAGATGCGTTAGCTGGAGATCGGAGCTGTCTATAAGGCAGCTTTTTCTTTATTCACTATCTGGGGAAAATAATTGAATAAAACTTAACAGTTCTTAGGAAACTAAAATGGGTGATGAAATGAAAAATTTCGCAGTAATGCTTTTGATAGCAATATTCTTAATAAGCTCTAATAAGCCAGTTTATTCAAAAACAATAAATGAAGCTGATACGGAACTAAGTGAAACACTTAAATATGCACTTATAAATAGTCTTAGACAACCAGTAGATAAAGCAATTGCTGAAATATATAAAAATGATAAAGATGCACCAAGTAATCTTACTTGGGCTTCGTATGACACAGAAATAATCAAAATTAAGCAACTGTACGGAGTTGGTGGAGGATATGAGATAACTCTAAAAGTCCACCCTTATTATGATGCTCATAATAGTTATGGAATAGATGAGGTTGTTGTAGATACAAGGGGTGAGTTAATAAATTATAAGCACATAAAAACATATCCTTGAACTTCAACTAACGGATGCGGTCTTCATTAAGAAGGATCGCTTTTTCTTATGGAACTAACGGGGCAGGATAGTTCATCAAGCATATTGTATTCGAACTATGCAATAAATACTAAACCATGAGAATAGAAAAATGATATTTAAATCTAATTATTTGGTTTTATGGTAAAATTATGTAAAAGAAACGGAGCAATTCCTTATAAAAAAGAACATTGAAAATCAATATGAGAATGATGAGTATCAAGACGAAGACGAGGATAGTCATTTTATGCAAAGTATAGCTGTGTGATTCATATGGAGCAACAAGCAACCACCCATACAATTTTAATAGAAAGAGAGGAATGCCTTATGAAAATTCGTAGTCAATTTACATTTGCAAGTCTGGCCCTATTAATAACGGGAAGTTCCCTGCTATACACATCGCAACCCTCCATTGCAAAAGTAGAGCCTACTCAAAATGTATCTAGTTCGTTACAAACAAGCACTCAACGAGGTCATAATTCCGTCAAGCAAGCAATGCGGGATACATTGCAACTTGGATTCCCAGGGATACTTGCTAAAACTTCCGATGATGGAAAAACGTGGGGTTATGCCGCTGGGGTAGCGAATCTGAGCACCAAGAAACCAATGAAAACAGATTTTCGTTTCCGCATTGGCAGCGTGACGAAGACGTTCACCGCAACGGTTGTACTTCAATTAGCTGGAGAGAACCGCTTGAGTCTAGACGACTCCATCGAAAAATGGTTGCCTGGTGTCATTCAAGGAAACGGATATAATGATAAACAGATTACCATCCGGCAGATATTGAACCATACAAGTGGTATCGCTGAATACTCAAGGTCAAAAGACGCTGATTTTATGGATACAAAAAAATCGTATACGGCTGAAGAACTAGTGAAGATGGGGATTTCACTGCCCCCAGACTTTGACCCAGGAAAGGGCTGGTCCTATTCAAACACAGGATACGTATTACTGGGTATTCTTATTGAAAAAGTAACCGGAAACAGCTACGCGGAAGAGATTGAAAATCGGATTATTGAACCGCTTGAATTGTCGGAGACATTCCTACCAGGAAATTCAAGCGTTATTCCAGGCACCAAGCACGCTCGGGGATATTCCCAACCAGACGAAGCAAGCGAGATAAAAGACGTTACCTATTATAACCCAAGTGCAGGTAGCTCGGCTGGAGATATGATTTCTACTGCTGACGACTTAAATAAATTCTTCTCTTCCTTGCTTGGTGGCAAATTACTGAAGGAACAGCAACTAAAACAAATGCTTACTACAGTTCCTACAGGAAGAGCAGGAATTGATGGATATGGTCTTGGAATATTTGAAACCAAGCTTCCAAACGGTGTCTCGATATGGGGACACACAGGTGGCATTCTAGGGTTTTCTACTATTGCTGGAGGTACACTTGGAGGCAAGCATACGTTGGTCGTCAGTTTGAACAGTTTGGGTAGGGATAACAGTCCTAATCCTTTTAAAAATATTTTACTTGCTGAATTTAGCAAGTAGGCAAAAAGGAAAAAAAGATTGTACTTAAACTAACGGGTGCGTTCGTATTATAAGGTTAGCCAGTTTTTACTGGTTGACCTTTTTTTAATAGAATCTATTATATCAGTAGCCARGGTAGKACGTACGGGTGCGTGGGACTTGATCCCGTGAACTAAACTGTCCGCCCCCTACTTGTAGAAACATGTTTGAGGCTGGTTGGGACGYAGATCYCGWATAACAAGCGAAGCTATGACACTACATGGAGGACTAGGGGTGYTGGTAAGTAAGTAAGTAAGTAAGTAAGTAAGTAGAGGAGGAAAAAACAATGAATCCAGTTGTTGGTCTGGATGTGGCAAAAGGAGAGAGCCMAGTTCAGGCATTTTTAGATCAATCTAAACCGTATGGGAAGAGCTTTTCAATGAAGCATATCAAAGAGGAGTTAGATCATTTTTTAGAATTTCTAAAAGAAATTGAAGAGGTGRCAGGGCAAATGCCTATGGTCATTTTAGAATCTACAGGGCATTACCATTCTCCTGTTATTCAATACCTGGAGGAACAAGGGATTMCATATATCTTACTAAATCCGATTATTTCTTATCAGGCAAAGAAGTCCAGCTTACGGAAGGTGAAAACGGACGCTATCGATGCRTACCAGTTGTGTGTGCTGTATTACAAAGAGGATTTAGAACCTCATAAAATTAGAGGAATTCAGCTATTAGACCTTCGGAATTTGTCCAGACAACAGGAAATCGTAACGAATATGTATGTGGAAGCTAAACTTCAGTTTCACACCATTTTAGATCAAGTGTTTCCWGAATACCGGAAGGTTTTTGGGGATCTATATTCAAGGGTTTCTTTATTGATCTTAAAGGAATATCCCACTTCAGAGGAGGTATTAACAGCCGGGGAAAGTAAACTAGCAGAGAGTGTTATAGAGTTCTGTCCTAGCCGATCGGGTCAATGGGCATGGGAAAAAGCAAAAAAAAATAATGGACTCCGCATCTCGAAATCCATTCCAAAAAAACGTGTATCAAAGTCACGTAATCAATCTTCGGATGTATATTGAGTTGCTTTTTCATTACCAGGGGCACCTCTCTGATTTGGAAGATCGAATAGTGGCCCTGGCAAATGAACTGGAAGAGTATAAGATCATCCAATCGATTCCCGGTATAGGAGAAAAAATCGCAGCCACGATTATCTCTGAAATTGGTGAAATCGATCGGTTTAATCATCCGAAAAAACTGGTTGCCTTCGCTGGAGTAGATCCAAGTGTTCACTCATCGGGTAAGTTTACGGCAACCATTAACCGTATTACTAAAAGAGGTTCAAGTAGATTACGTCATTCTCTGTATCTTGCCGTACTATGCGGCATAAGAAGTTCAAGGAACAAAAAGCTTAAAGCCTTCTATGATAAGAAAAAATCAGAAGGAAAACCGGCCAAAGTGTCAATCGTTGCCTGTATGAATAAGTTGCTTCATTGGATTTACGCTTTATTAAAGAGAAAAGAAGCATTCCTAGATTTAGCCTGATTAACGATTTTGTGAAACAGAGAAAAAGCCTTCCAAAAGGGTTTTGGAGGGCTATTTGTCATGAACAAAAATAGTATATCATAAGGGAAATGAAAATTTTAGAGAAAGATATTGACATCCTATTAGCTGGTTTAGTTCACTAAAAGAAAAAAGGAGAGTACATATTATAAATGGTTAATATGTGCTCTCCTTTATTTATTAAGGTTTTTATAATTTGGGTCTTGAAAATTGAAGTTCAGTTATAAAATCTCCATCTTCGAAGGGTTGCTCTGTTTTGTGCAATAGCATTGGAGAAATAAACAAATTTACCATCACAAAAAATTGTCACACTAAAAATCAATATTCTCTTAGGTAGATAATGTAAAAGCCAAGGGGCGGTGTTTTTGATTCGAAGCACAAAGGACCATGTAACAATGGTGGTACCCCATAATAGTAATATAGCTTATTTCATTTAACTACTTACAATTGTATTCTCTTCTTTGCATGCTTTAATGACTTCTAACCAATAATCCGGTTTTTGACCTTTAAACTTCTCTTTCAAATTGAATGTAGCTAATCTTTCTAATTTGTTTTTTGCTGCCTTAGACATGACTGAATTAAGATTAGAAGCTTCTAACATTTGGATAGAACCATCTAGTTCAATTGATCTTCTTAATGCATGAATAGACGTTCCCGTTACTAATCGATTCATGGTTTCTTTAAAGCTCTTGCTATCCATCGTTTCACTTATCGAATCTAAAACCAATTCTTCTATATTAAATTCATGGGCGGCCTCTAACAACTCTAGATAAAGGGCGGCTACTCCCTTCATATAAATACTACGGACTAGTTTTATAGCAGAAGCGTCGCCAGGATTCTCACTCACCTTAGTTATATCCATGCCGTATGGAGTCATTAATGCGATAAGCCGATCCACTCCGTTGCCACTTGCTGAAATAGGAACTTTATGTTTATAAACTGGTAAGGGCCCTAACATTGCTGCGTCGACAAAAAATGCATTCTTTTCTTGAATGTTTTTGTTAATATTTTGTTTTACTACAGGAGTCGAAGCCGATACATCAACGTAAATACAATCTTTCTTCAGATGAAGTTTTAACACTTCGCTAACCTCATAAGCTTTATCTGCTGGTACTGCTACCATGACTACATCAACTTCATTTAATACGCCCTCGGGATTAGAACGAAGCTCCACTTGCGCTTGTATAGCCCGTTCTTTTATTTGCGGACCGAAAGTAGGATGGTCTAACATGACATCATGAGCCAGGATCTTTTCTAAACCTTCTTGTTTTAATCCGACGGATAATTCAAAGGCTGCTTCTCCAAATCCAATAAAACCTAATTTCATTCTAAAGTTCTCCCTTCTTTTTATAGTCCATACGCTTTTATTTGTTCTCTCAACCAAGGAGGTTCAATGCTTCCTTCTGGTTTGCCTTGCTTGCGGGTTGTTTCATAAACTGTAATGGTTTCTATGCGCGTTTTCTCATAATCTAGTTTTTTCTCTGCCTTAGAAAGAGCCACTTCAATCTTGTCTCTTGGAACCACAATAACACCATCATCATCACCAATGATCAAATCCCCTGGAATTACGGATACCCCTCCACAAGAAATAGGTTTATGAAGCTCACCAGGACCATCTTTAAGAGGACCGTTTGGAATAAATCCTTTTGCAAAAATAGGGAATTTTAATTCGCTAAGTGTTTCTTTATCACGAACTAATCCATCAATGATGACTCCTTCAAGTCCAATGGCTTTCGCAGCTCCTGCCATCAATTCTCCAAGGTAGGCGTTTGAAGTATGTCCTTTTCCATCCGCAACTAATACATAACCTTCTTTCCCATCATAGATAGCTTGATGAAGGAACAAATTATCTCCAGGTCTTAAGCTTACAGTTAGAGCAGTACCAACTACTTTCATACCTGGTGCTACAGGCTTTATTTTATAATCCATAGAACCTGTACATCCCATCGCATCTGATATAAGTGTAGTGTTAAGACGTTTTGCTCTTTCGATAATTTCTTCCGACAATAACGGTGCTAAGTTACTCAATGACATGCACTCCTTTTACTTTTTTATGTTTCCATTAACTAAACAATTAGCTACTAAATGTAACTTGTTATCTTTGCTGTACAATCAACTAAGATAACGCTTTCAAAAATTACATAATTTTTAGTGTATTTCCTGTCTCTTCAACACTTTGTCACGTTATTTTTCTAAGTTTATTGACAAAAAAAGATTTGTAGGTCATTGGAAAATCCACTATTTTTCTTAACTTCAGTTTTAGAGTAATAAATATTACTAAAACTTGTTTGGGGGTAATATTTATTACTAATAACTTAAATGTATACTAACAGCGTTATTTATTAAAGTAAACCCTTTTTTTAATGACATTGAAAAGAAACTGAATTTTAAGAAGAAAAAGGGCTTAAGAACAAAGAAAGCGAATTAGATTGTTAACTTGAAAGGTTCAATCACCTTTATTAGCTCATTTATTCCGAAGTGCTAAAAGAAATTAATTTTATTTACTACTTATGAAGTAATCATGCATACGTTTATGGATACGTTCTAGAAGTTTCAGGTAAGGAAATTATTAATACTCTTATTAAGGGACTCTTTTTTACATTAATAAATAAAAATGATAAAATTCAATTAAATATCGTAATAAATACTTTATTGCAATAAAAAAATATAAAATTTACACTATAATATGTTCAATTGGAGCGAATCTTATGGAAAACCCAATATTAAAATTAAAAAACAAGATATCAGAATTAACAGAAACACAACAAAGAGTTGCGGACTATATTATTAAAAATCCTGTAGATGTCGCTTTTTTAACCGTTGATCAGTTGGCTGGAATTGTAGGAACTAGTACTACCACCATTATGAGATTGACTTTTAGTCTGAATTATTCGGGATATACTGAATTTCAAAAAGGACTTCAGGAACTTTTACGTAATAGAGCAGCTCCTCAAATTAGATTAGAGGCAAATTTGAAAGATTTAAATGAAAGTGATTTGTGGATTCGCTCTGCAGAAAGTCAACTCAATAATATTCAATCTACAGTAGAGATGATTTCCACGGAGAGTTTAAATAAAACGGTGGAAATGATTGTGTCTGCAGATCGAATATTTTGTACCAGTGTGAGAAGTGGATTACCAGTGGCACAACATTTAACTTTTGGACTTAATCGTCTACTTGGAAACTGTGAATTGATTGTTGCTGATTTAAGCGATTGGGTTGATAAAGGAATTAATTTTACTTCGAAGGATTTAGTCATCGCAACCTCTTTTCCAAGATACGCTAGAAGAATTGTTGAATTCGCGATGGCAGCTAAAGACAATAAGGCACAAATTATTTCTATTACTGATAGTTATTCTTCTCCTCTAGTTAAGTATTCAGATTTAGTCTTGCCATGTAATTCTAGTAGTATCGCTTTTCATAATTCACCAATAGCATCTATGCTTGTAGCAGATTATCTTGTAAGCGCCATAGCCATCAATTATCCTGAAAAAACCAAAAATCGTCTTGATGAAATTAATTCAATTCTTACCAAAATGAATTATCACTATAGTGATTAAATTTAAAAGGTGATAGGAGCAAGGATTCAATTGAATCCTTGCTCCTATCACCTTTTTATTTCTTCTTAACCAGATATCCTACTCACCATCATCTACTCTCTGCTTGATAAAAAAAGGTTTACTTTTAATAAGCATCCATGATAGTATGCTTTTAATAGTTAAAAATATTACAACATAAACTATAAAGGTAAAAAATATTACTACAAAAAAGGACATTATTTCTTAGGGATATAGTTAGTTTTCTCTAATTTCTGGTTTTGTTAAAAATATTCACCAGTATATGTCTGAATATTTCAGTAAAAGTAATTATTATAATATGCTGAATGACTATTGGAATCTAAGAATCACCGAATATTGCTTTACTTTTAAAATTAAGGGTTTTTGAAAACGTTATCTTTTTGTGTTTTTTTGTTTAAAGGTAATAAATGATCTTTATGTTACTTTAACTATTAGAAAAATTTCTTACATGTAATGAGCACTCTTTAATTAAAGTGGTGATTCATAAAAAAATTTAAAATGAAAAAGAGGTGTAATTAAGTGAATAATTTAAGACTGTAAAAATCAGATGAGACTATTAAAAGAGCAAGATACCAGCGTATTGGTAATATTATCTTTACGGATCTAATGATCAATTGGATGTATAATTACTAGTACTTCAAGATATGGTTCATAGCAACAATTATAGGGGAATTCAATAATGTCAATTTTGTAAACCCTTACAATGAAATGATGTTAATAGTCCATTAAGCAGTGCTAACTTATACTATAGAAAATTTTCATATATGATTCGAAATAACGTATTCAACATGTATTCTAAAAATTCAGGGAAGATAAAGAGGGGGCATACTATGTTAACATTTCTGGGATTTGCCATGATTGTGGTATTTATGTATTTAATCATGAGTAAGCGCTTATCAGCGTTCAGTGCACTGACGGTTGTTCCAATCGTTTTTGCGCTAATTGCAGGATTTACGGATTTAGGACCGATGATGTTAAAAGGTCTCGAGACTATAGCTCCTACTGCTATTATGATTATTTTTGCCATTCTTTATTTTGGTGTATTAATTGATACAGGATTATTTGATCCACTAGTATCAAGAATTTTAAAAATGGTAGGCGGTGACCCATTAAAAATTGTACTGGGCACTGCAATTTTATCATTGGTAGTTGCTTTAGATGGTGATGGTACTATTACCTACCTTATTGTAGTAACAGCTTTTCTTCCTTTATATAATAAACTGGGTATGAATAAACTCATTTTGGCCTGCATTCCTGCATTGGCGATGGGGGTTATGAACTTGTTACCGTGGGGGGGACCAGCTGCCCAAGCTACGGCGGCGGTAAAAGTGGATATAATAGACTTGCTTTTGCCAATCATTCCTTCTATGATTGCGGGTGTGTTATGGATTTTAGGAGTGGCTTACTTCTTGGGTCGACGTGAGCGTAAGAGATTAGGAGTTATCAATATTGAAGCTTTTAACGAAGAAGAAATTGCTGCTGCAGTTGAGGTAGGAATGGACTCATCAATAAAACGACCTAAATTATTTTGGTTTAACCTAGGCCTTACGATTTTAGTATTGGCAGCTTTACTTACGGGCTTCCTACCGTTGCCTGCGTTATTCATGCTCGGCTTTGCCATCGTTATGATTGTAAATTATCCCAACTTGCAGGACCAGAAGGATCGCTTACACGCACATGCAGGTAATATATTAACTGTTGTCTCCATGATATTTGCAGCAGGTGTATTTACTGGGATTATAGATGGTACTGGCATGGTTAGCGCGATGGCAGATACCCTAATAGCAGTTATTCCAGACTCTCTCGGACCAAAATTAACAGTCATTGTTGCACTTATAAGCATGCCATTTACATTTTTCATGGCGAATGCTCCCTTTTATTTCGGGATTATTCCGATTATGGCAGAAACAGCTGCCAACTTCGGTATCCATCCGATGGAAGTTGGACAAGCTTCTTTATTGGGACAACCCTTGCACTTGTTAAGTCCACTCCAAGGTTCTATCTATATATTAATGGGGCTTCTTGGTATAGAAATAGGTGATCATATTCGCTTTACAGCCAAGTATGCGGTAGGTACAGCATTAGTTATGATAATTGTTGGTGTATTGTTCGGAGTACTATCCATTTAATTATATAAACATAATAAATTGCAGAGAGCTAGTATTTCAAAATAGCTCTCTCTTTTATTGGTCTAGAATTACTTATTATTGTAACTATTTTATTTCACGCTTATTTATAAAGTACTAAAGTTGATTTTACTTTTTAATAAACTTCTAATGCACCAGGCTTAAGCAGCGTACAAAAGCTTTTAAAAAAAGAAGTCCAGGAAGCTTAGTAGGCCTTGGTATAGCAATGGGTAATGGAGATGAATAATTATTTTTTTTGCTGATCTTTACTAAAAAAACAGTGAATACGGTATAGCTTTTGCATAGAAAAAGTATGGGGTTAATTTAACTGAAAATGTATGTGAAATTTTGTACTTAAACTAACAGGTGCGTTAGTTGATTAAGGAACACAAAAGTGAGCAATCTCTTTTATAAAACAATAATCCAATTAAATAGTATAAGGGCATGTTTTGATTAATCTTTTTTCAAAACATGCCCTTTCTATTTATTCATTTATCAAGGTTGTTTGTATTAATTTGATCAAACTTTGTGGTGATCCCATGATCCGTTCTTTTTTTTATTTTTACTCTGTATAAATTGATCGCTCCTAAAGCTACAGATATTCCGGCCAAATATAGAGCATGTTGATAACTGTTCAATAGATTAACGACTAAACCGAATAAAGAGGGTGCTATGACTATGAATAATTGATTTAATGTCAATGCTGAACTCACCGTTAAACCTATAAAACGTGAATCCGATTGCTCTGTGATACAAGCAATAAAAATGGAATACCAACCAATGGCTACAAAACCCAAAAGAAAACAAAATAATAGCATCAAGATTTCCATTTCAACAGTCAGGATGAGTGGCAGCATCACTGTAAGAATTACGGTAACAGCCATCACAATAAGCAATAATCTTTCCCTTTTACCTTCAAAGAATTGATCACTCGCCCATGCGATGACTACCCGTCCAACCATACCACCTATTAAAACGACGCTTAAATATTTTCCTGCCTCTGTTAATGCATAGCCCCCTTCGTTATGCAAATAACTCATAAAATGCCCAATGATAATCATCTGTAATGACATCATCACAACACCCACTATATACATCGGATATAACTCTTTATTATTCTTGATGACACTCATTTTCTCCTTGAACCCGACCGAGGTTGATCCCGTTTTACCCGTTCTTTCTGGTTCGTTATATAATATTAGGAAGAGCAGCCCTCCCATTATTGCTACGATTCCTTGTACTATATGTACTGATGACAAATTGAAATGATAATATGTATAGGATAAAACTACAGAGGCTAGAGATCCTCCAAGCGGTATTCCCGTCTGTCTTATCCCTAGAGCCAGACCTCTATGTTCGTTTGGAAACCATTTTACGATGGCCGTGCTTCCACCGGTTTGAGCACTTCCGTACCATATACCGACCAACAATAATAAAAGCAGCAATACAATATAATCATTAACAAAAACTAGCGTTAAAGCTGAGAGACCCAATAAAATGGTCCCCCACCCGATAATGTGTTTTTCCCCTTTTTTATCCATCAAGTAACCGAATGCCAGCATTGAAAACATCGGACCAATATTGACCGCTGAAACAATGAAGCCTGTTTGAAGTGGTGTTAAATTCCATTCAATTTGATAAAATGCAGCGATGGGTCCCATGCCATATGTCACAAAGGTTGCTGCAGTTTGGGATAACGTGGCCACCAATACGATTAACCATTTATAATATGTATGCATTAAGAAATTCTCCCCCTATGCTTGATGTATCGTTCAATAATAATTCGGTGGGATAAATTCTTATTTTTAGCTTCTAGCATTATCTAGTCTCCCCTACTTATTAACTAACTAGAGTTTACTCTGACTGCCCAGAAGCGTAAAATGGAGGAAAATGATAGGGTTCATAAATTTTTTTTATAGGGTGTGCCAACTATATGAACATCAAAGAAATAGCATTGAAAATTGAAATATTAAACCGTCAAAATTTAAGTAAGTCTGCAGAAATCACGAACTATACTCAATCCGCCCTTACGGCTAAAGTGAAAAAAATAGAGTCGGAAATTGGGAAACTTGTTTTTAAACGCACGCCCCAAGGATTGAAAATCACTAGCGTAGGAATACAGTATAAAAACTATCTTCAACTTATTTCACAAGAGTACGAAGAATTTTTACAAAACATTGGTGCCATTCAAGCTAACTCTAAAGTGGATTTTGGCACATCACATACAACCTTGAAAATCTATGGTGCCCATATCGCGAATACTTTGAATATGAAGAACGACATTCAAATGGATGTGGATTTCACCGTAGATTCCAGTAATGCCATAAACCAAAAAGTGCACAATTCTGAATTAGATTGTGCACTCATTAGTGAACCTATTAAGAAATATCCCGACTTAACTTATGACATCGTTGCATCCGAAACATTCGAGATCATTTCAAGTAAGGACCATATCATCAATTTTGATTGGAAAACACCTATTACATTGCTCGTATTGAGTATAGGTTGTATGTATACAAGAGCTGTGACCGAATGGCTTATGAATAATCAAATACCATATAAATTAAAGGAAATAAAATCAATCAGCAGTATCCAAGATTTTTTGCAAATCAGTAATACCATTGCAGTATTGAATACTAAGCTTATAGATTTATATAACTATACAAACATTCACTTTTACAAATTAAGCTTTAACAATGTCATTAATACCGTTTTCGTTTATAAGATGAACGACGGCGAACAGAACAATATCGTACAATTTAAAAATGTTCTTAAGACGATTGGTTAATTACAAAAAAGAGGTTTTATCTTTAGAGTTGCTTTTTGGCAGCTCTTTTTCTTATTGAACCATCGGGGCAGGTTAATTCCATAAGGAAATGGATTATTTTACACTTACGAATCTTCAATTTTATCATTAAGGAGGATTTAATTTGAAGAAAATTTTTACTGTATTATTTTTAATGATGGTTTTAACAGCTTGTGGATCTAACAGCACTAACAAGGATTTTAATTCGGATACCACTAATTTGGAAACCACTAAAAAAGATACTAATTCGGAGGAAATGACTGAGCATAATTATCAATTTACAGGAGAAAGCGAACATTGGGAAGCTGTATATTTTTATGAAGGAACTGAATTATGGGGAGAGAAAAACGAACAAACCACTCATTCTAGCAAAGATAGCTATGAACTTGTAAAATATAAGGGGTCTTTGAAAGAGTTATCTTCCATGAAAAACCTGGAATATACTTATGAAACAACCACTTCAAGCGGAACTAAAACTGAGGCATACAAAGAACCACCTAGTGAAAAAGTATTTACAATTAGAGGTGGATCAGAAAATGGAGCAATAATAGGTGAAGGCGAAGTTATAAAAGTAAATGTAAAATGAGATGGTTCTGAAGAGTCATTTCAATTGCATAATAAGGCTAAGTGATTTTGTTGAACTAACGGGTGCATTTCCAGGAGCTGTTCAGCAGCTCCTTTTGGTTATGCAACAAACGAGTTGTTTGATTGAGTGCCGGCTCATGTTATAATGAATAACTTACGAAAATTACTATTTTGAACGGATGCCTAGAAAAGCCTCCGCATAGCGATAAAATATGGAGGTGTAAGAGAATGAATAAACAATGGACGATTGGTCAAATTAAAGAATTTGTTGAGAAGAATTCGGAAAGTAAGTTGCTGACGACGGAATATCATGGTTTTTCTCAAAAGTTACTATTTAAATGTACATGTGGAAGCAACTTTGAAAAGACATTTAAGAAATTTAAAAATAATAACCAACGTAAATGCGATGTGTGCCAACCGCCTAAAGCGACACGATAACGTATACAAAGAAACGAAGTGCTGAATTTCTATTAAAGAGAAGTTGGCACTTTTTCTTATGGCACTAACAAGGCGGGTTGGCTGAAAAGGGACGAATTACCAGTACAAAAGTTTTGATATTTTGAGATAATCAATAAGCAATAAGTCTTTAATAGACTGGATTTGTTTAGAAAATATTATACAAGTTTGGGTGTAAACATTTCATGGGGAATGTACTACTGGGGCTGCCAATCGGAATATGTATTGCAGCCTATATAAGGCAATGCACAGATAAAATTATAAAAAATGATAGGTTCCATAAAATACATAGTTAAATAATTTTCTTATTGAACTAAAGGTCGGTTTAGTAGAAGATGGAGTCGCGACGAGAGCTCTTTTTTCCCGTAAAAGAACAGGCATGTTATAGTATAGTAGAACCGGATTTTATAATATCTGTGGTAATCTTAATCATCAAAGGAGTTTATTCATAATGCATGTGCTACAAAAAACACAAAAAATAGTTCGCTATCAGAATCAACAGGGCAATATACATTACGGTATTGTTGAGGATGACATGATATTACAACTGTCTAGCAGTTTTGCTGAACTTGTCAACAAGGAAATAAAGTATGACGGGGTCGAGCTGAAATATAGTGACGTGAAAATCTTGGAACCTGTAAAACCTTCGAAAGTGGTTAATTTCGGCTGGACATATGC
>NZ_JBFUIQ010000095.1:0-15004 GCF_056401795.1 Peribacillus sp. P4_D6 | reverse complement strand
CTTTGCCATACAAAAAATCCCCTCCAGATTGACAGTTAAGAACATTTTATCATGTTCTCTTTTTTCTCTGTCTACCTGAAGGGGATAATACCAATCTGCCCTTCTTTTTTAACAGTTGGAATGACTCTTGATTGCCTAGACTAGAACATTATCATTACGACYAAACGTCCAACATTATATCCCGCTAATATAGATACTTGCTTTAATAAAATTATTTTGTTCATTAAATTAATAAAGTTTTAAAATTGATTTTCAAGGTATATCCCTCTTTCATAGTCGTGCTAATTAAATTTTTTTTAAGGGGACAGTCCCCATTAAAAATGGGAAAGGAACCCGGTATGACTGCATACAGACAGGGGACTGTTCCTATTTCTAGAAATAAAAAACCGGGCGGCATCAGCCGTCCGGCCCATTCTGTATTCCATTATTGTTTGCGATGTTCAAAGGTTTTACATGCCGTTTCCTCAACATTGTCAGCGTCATTGTTATCAAGGCCCACGACATAAATGGAGTCGGCAACACATTGATTCCCCTCGGCCCAGTACGTACAATTCTCTACGTTACACAAAACTTCGAGTTTCATAAAATGTCTCCTCCTCTTTATCGTTTAGTAACATATCCCCGTTTTTATATATGGATAAACTCACATAAGCTTTTTCCTTCTTCTATGGAACTACCCAAATGTCTGTAAAACCAAGCTCACACTCGCCTTCTTTGCTGACGATAAGAGAGCAGATAGATTGGAATTCACCATGCCTTCAGCTGTTTCTGGAGGCAATTATCAAAAGTCTGACGAAGTAGCCATACCTACTTAAACTAAGCAAGCTAATAGGATGTCAATATCTTTCTCTAAAATTTTCAATTCCCTTATGATATACTATTTTTGTTCATGACAAATAACCCTCCAAAACCCTTTTGGAAGGGTTTTTTCTCTATATCACAAAACCGTTATTTGGCTAAATCCAAAAGTTTTTTCAGCCGTTTTCATTTCCTGAAATAAAATTTAAGTCATTCTACCTTAACCTTAATTTTATCAATGGCATTATACCCATAACCTTTTTTATTCCAGAAAGGTAAATTAGGTTGAATTTGACCAAATGAATCTGTTGCTCTGGATTTAATCGTGTACTCACCTTTTTCTGATATATTCCATTCGAATGACCAACTAACCCATCCATAACCAACATTCTTACCAGGTAATATATCGGCGTTACTCCATGTATAGCCATCATCCATACTAATTTCCACCTTGGTAATAACTCCTTTTCCTGTCCATGCAATCCCTTTTATTAAATGCACACCTGTATTAATTTTTTCCATGTCCAGCGGTTTTTGGATAGTCGAATTGATATTTATTGCAGTGACCGGAAATGCATTTTGGTCATTGTCTTTATTTGGATAATACATATAATCAATGGTTTGAAAAGGCCCATTGAAAGTAGTATTAATAACACTTATCTGCCTTATCCACTTAACAGATGCCATTGCATACCACTGCGGAACGATTAATCTCAATGGATAACCATGTTTAAAAGGAATTGGCTGGTTATTATACTCATATGCAATGATTGTATCCTCATGCAGCRCCTTCTCGATAGGCAAACTCCTCGTGTAGGTATAAACCTCATCCAGATCGGTCCTAAGGCCATAATCATATCCCTCTACGACAACTTCTTTTGCCCCTTCTCCTATTCCAGATATTTCAAGTAACGTCCGTAATGGTACACCTTTCCACTTCCCTTGACTAATGGCCCCCCTTTTCCCATTGTTCTCCAAATGTTATAGGTTCGAAGAGATTACGCTTGTCTCCTGAGCATTCCAGGACAACTTCAACCGTTTTGGATGGATATTGAAGAATGTCTTGCATGGATAGCAGTAATGGAGCTGATACTACTCCATTTATAGGAAGCCAATAGTTTGAATTAGAAAGTGTCGGATAAGTAAAGTGGTTCCTTCTAAAAAATAATTGGTTTTCCACACTATCATTATTGATGAATTGAATGGGTGTCTCCTGATTTTCCGGCAGCAAACTACGCGTAGTTAAATAGGCTCTCACTTTTTGAGGTTTTGTCATGGTTCCCTCCTTATTAATATGAATCATTATAGATGTATACTTCGTTACTGCCCACTTCATCCTACACACCATCCTGTTTTAATCCAGTTTGACTTATCCTACGGCCGAATCCTTTGATCCATATTTGAATGCTATTTACTGTGCATTTTCTTGTAATAAGTAAGGTTAGGGGTCATTTATTTTCCAGTCTTTAGGATATTAATCCAATTGCACTTTTTAGTACTTTCGGTGCTTTTTTAATTCCTTCCGTTCCAACAAAACTGCTCGCACTCGCTATTAATATGCTTGAAGAAATGAATTTGACCACATAAAAAATTCCTGATCCAATAATTAGATCCAGGATTAAAAACCTTTTAATTGTTGAACCTTTTATTATATAAATAACGATTTGGTCGTTTTTCTTCATACTCAGAATGTTCACACCCTTATCTTTTTCTAAATGTTATGTCAAAGAGGGGTTGTCATATTCTTCTGCATCTTGTCTTTACTATTTAATAAGAACTGCTTTCTGTTAGCGTCGGGCATAAAAATCCTTAATACAAGAAACGCTCACAAAAGGTCTCTGGATTGCTAATCGTTCTATGATTTTTGAAGGAAAAAGYTGTTAATAAAGAAGAGCTATAGTATAAACTTGATGTATTCCCCGGATAACGGACACATAAAAAAAGTGCCCCTTATCCGGATTTTTATTCACTAGATGTAATTGGATAGGGGATTATAGTGGACCCTCCCCTATAATTAGTGCGGTAATCTACATAAGGAGACAACCATGTATATTTGGAATATTAACAAACTTGTCAAGGCGTTACAGGCAGGAACAATAACTGGCAAACAAAAGAAAAGATATCGGATAACTTTTTGGGTACTAGTTGCTCTTACAGTGTTTTCACTGCCAGGAGTTTATAACCCTTCATCTATGAATGGATATGATGTTATTGATCTAATTTTATTTTTTATTATCAATATGTTTGCAATCTATCTTTTAGTCGGTATTTATAAAAAGAGAATGAGGAAAGAATAAGATTTCTTCTTACCCTTTTTTGGCTTACTGATTCCACTGTTTTTACGTAACAGCATATGGACCATACTTTTAACTATCATTGGCTCAATTTACATTGTCTTATTTGCTCCTTATCATTCACTTGAGGAAACTAATGTTTTCGATGTGAGTATTAATGCTATAGTCGAAATTGTCATGAATATTATGTTTGTCCATTATTTTAAGAAGATATATAACTAGGCAGCACCTATTTTGGTGCTTTTTTTAATTTGACTTCACACTTTCACTTCTTCCTGACAGCTTCATTCATGCCTTATAGGTATCACGTTTCTTCCTATTAATTAAACGAACGAGAATCAAAAATGAAAAAAATTTGCTTCTTATCAGTTTCTTAGTACTAATCTCTTTTTCTCCTAATAAACTTAATAAACTAACTATTTAGGAGGGGTGCAATGTTTAATCAAAAACTGGATAATATTAGTCCGCTTATTTGTAAAATTAATGACGTCACTTACCAAAAGTACCATCTATATAAGAAATCATATGAGCGGGAAGTTTTCGTAATAAAAGATTACGGTGAAGACCGCGGTATTACCAATAAAAGTATTGCATTATTCGAAGCAGTCAAGGATCATTTTGATCGTTTTAAAATTGCTAAAATTACTAAAGAAATTAATAAAGATAATATTTTGCTCGATAGCGATCTCATCCTTATAGACAAAAAAGGAAATGAGCTACACCTTTCTGGTTGTAGTTGCGGGTATGCTGGCACTGGTTCACAGGGGACAGTTGAAATTTTGAATAAGGCTGGATTCGAGATAGATAGAAGGTTTGTGTTTTGTTCAAAAGGATTCACTCTTTTTCATCCAAATGAAGAAAAAGAACTTTATGGCGAACGTTTATAAATTATCCAGATAACGGTCTATATCTATCATTACCTAATCTCCTCAGCAAGATATAAAATGGAAATGAATGAAATAAAAAATAAAAAAGCCTTGGGAACTGATAAATCAGTATACCAAGGCTTTAAAGCTATTAATACATTGACATTAATTAAAGATCATTAACGAAACTCGGGATATATCTATGAAGAACAGCAATATATCGACGAAATTCAGGATATATCTCCGAAAAACAGCAATATATCGTCGAAATTCAGGATATACCCCCGAAAACAGCATTATCTACATTTCACTGTTAATTACAAAACCTGTTATTCCTCAAGCATGCCCTTCACTCGTTCTACTTTGTCTTCCATCCTGCGTTCTTTATCACGACGGTCATCGATTCGGATATTCGTACAAACTCTAGCAAGACCTTTTTCGAAAGGTACTTCGTGCATCGCTTGGATCACTTCAAACAATTTAGGCAGGTCGCCTTCAATGATTGTATTCATGGGTGTCAATTGAAAACGAATTTCCCCCTTCTCTTCATATTGCTTTAATACTCTTTGAATATCCGCCACATAGCTGCTAACACTTGGAGTTTGTGTACCGACAGGAATAACCGTTACATCAACTATTGCCATTCTTATTCACCAATCCTTTATATGTATTTCAATCAAGAAGCATCCATCCTATAGAAGACGGATGTTTTTTACTATTATAACTCAAACTTCGCACCTGGGAAATTTAAGAGGAGCTTTGAAGTTTGCGATTCGTGAATCAAAGCACTTCTACTGGAAAGTAAAATACTGTAGAATCGGTCAATTAAAAAAGGAAGCGTTGATTTTTTAAACTTTTCCTGATGATTAGGTCATTAGCTGCTTCTTTTATACATCCCTTACGAGTAGAACTGGATGTATTCCAGTTCTACTCATTTTGGTATTCCAGCTAACAAATCCACCTCTATTAAAATAGAGGTGGATTTGTTTTAGATCGATTTATTATGCCTTATCTTTTCATTTATATAATCCTTATAGACCAACACAGCAACAACAATAAAACTTAGACTTACAAGCCTGTAGATCATCTCTAAACTGATCCATTCTGCTAAAATACCTAATACAAACGCGCTAACTCCAACACCAACGTCAAAACTGGAAAAAAAGGTTGCGTTGGCTGCTCCTCTTTTTTCTTCACTTACCTTTTGAACAGTCCATGTTTGTAAACATGGCATAACGGTACCATAACCTGCCCCAAATAAAATCGCAGCAACGATGAGTTGAGATTCATTTGTCGTATATGACAGGATAACAAGTGAAAAGAATCCTAACCCAGCCGCCATAATGATAATAGACCAAGGTCCTTTTTTGTCATACCATTTTCCGGTAAAAGGACGTAGTAAAGTTGAGACAGTTGCATTGATAAGGAAGAATAAAAAAATATGATCTACTTCCCTTTGCTTCCCAAAAAGAACCAAAAATGTGATGATAGCCCCAAAACCTAGTGTTGTAATAACCGTAAGTAACGCTTGGAACCAAACGTCTTTTTCAAAAATCATATCCAAAAAGCGAAATGGCTTCTTCTCACGCTTTACAATAGTAGGTGAATAGACAAATTGAAGCGCAAGTACTGCCAATAAGCTCAATACGGCTGATGACCATATCAATATATCGAAGGAAAAAGAGTCATAGATAAGGATACCTATACTCGGTGCAACGATAGCCCCGACCGTTGTGGATATGGAAAAATACCCTATTCCTTCTCCTAAGCGTGTCTTGGGAATAAAATCCACTACCATTGTACTGTTAGCTGTGGTTGATCCCCCCCATGCCGCACCATGGAAAATCCGTAACAATAGAAGAAGCCATATCATATTAAGAAACGGATATAGTATTGTAATGACCATTAAAGCTGCACTTGCACAAATGGCCAAACTTTTCCTCTGGTTATCCATTAAATAGTAACCTACAAAAGGCCTGAATAAAACAGCACCTACCGTAAATAATGATGTTACTAGACCAACTTGAATGGAAGATGCATTCATGCTTAACAAATAGGCAGGCAAAATAGGAAGCAACATTTCAAACCCAATAAAAACTAAAAAGTTGCTTATAAATAAAAAAAGAAATGATTTATTAAAGATTCTTTGATTTTTCATATGATTATTCCTCGCTTCTAAATTATTTTTTTCTAAGTTAGAAGCGTTCGGAACACCGAAACATTTTTCAATTGCCTAAGGTTTTTAGTCAATTGACTCACCCTCTCTAAACCCCTTAAAAAATTTATCAAACAATCATAACAGAACCTACCCTTATAAACAAGCAGCTCTATTTTAAATAACTTTATAGGATGGAATTAAGTGAGGAAAATCATTAATGTAATATATAAATAGCTTGTGATTATTTAGGTTGTGACGGGAAAAACCCGGCACTTTCTAAATGAGTAAAAAGTTATTCGGAGCAATATGCTTTTTTCTACTGTCAATTAAAGCAATACAGTGAGCCAATCGCTCTACCCCTAGTTTAATTTGACTCTCGTTCACTTGAGAGATGCATAAACGAACGAGATTCTCCTTTTTATATTCTGCTAAAAACATTCTGGAGGCATCATCAACATATATATGCTGCTCGTTTAGCATATGAACCACCTGTTTTGCTTTCACATTCTTGGGCAAACTGATGGAAAGATAGAATCCGGAATTCGGTTTAGAAAAAGAAGTATTAGCCGGCAGCAATAATTCACATGCTTCTTGAAGGATTTGCATTTTAGTTCGGTATACCTCTTTTACATTTTTGAGATGATTATTAAACATACCGCTTTTTAAATAGATTTCTAGCGCACCTTGAGAAAGTGCTGAACTATTAAAATCCGAACTGAATTTATAACGTAAAAAGTTGTTCATCATTAATGCAGGAAGAACGACAGTCCCAATCCTTAGCCCTGGGAGAAAAATTTTCGAAAGGCTTTTAATATAAATCACTCTCCCAGAAGGATCAAAAGAAAATAAAGGATCGGATTTTGGATTTGGATCAAGGTCTCCTAAAATATCATCCTCCACTATGTATACATCGTATTTTTCTGCTAACTCAACGATTTTTTTCTTTTCGCCATTTGTGTAACTATGTCCAAGTGGATTGTGAAATCTCGGGATAATATAGAAAAACTTTATATCATTATTTCGAAAAATGTATTCCAGTCGATCAAGATCTATTCCTTTCATTGATAATTCGATCCCAAAAGTGGTCGCTTGATGCAGATTGATGGACTCGATAAATCCAAAATAAGTAGGCTGTTCAATTAGAATATTGTTTTTTCCATTTGGAAATGGCATAGAAACTAATAAATGGAGGGCTTGCTGCGAGCCAGAGACAACGACTAATCTTTCTGGTTTAGTGAAGACCTGTAAATTCTCCAGATATTTCACCAACTGTACTCGCAGTGAGTAAAGCCCTTGTTGATCAGAGTATGTAAATAGCTCTTCTTTGTAATGATCAATTGCTTGATTCATACAATGTTGAAATTCTACATAGGGCATAACATTTTTATCTGGACCGGCAGACAAAAAATCAATCACCCCATTTTCTTCCGCCGCTTTTTGATAATCATTCACAACATAGTAGCCGCTTTTAGGAACAGAATAAATTAAATGCTCTTTTTCAAGTTCGTCGTATGCTTTAATGACCGTATTCTTGCTACATGAAAAATACTCAGCTAACTGACGAACAGAAGGAAGTTTACTGCCTGCATTTAGCGAACCACCTGCTAGTCGAAGCTTAATTTCTTCCATTATCTTAATATATTTTGAGTTCATCACTTAATCCTCCTTAAACTGTACCAGGTCAGATGGGTAAAAAATGGGTTTATTTTTATTGTATGTACTCATAGTATGTTAATTATAGCAAAACTGTTTTTTATGATAAATAAACAATGGTACAGATGTGATACAAAATATAAAGATTGGGGTTGGAAAAGATGCAGGGAGTAACCAGGGAGAAATTAGGATTATTGTTGGGATTAGTAGGCGTCATTTGTTTTAGCTTAACGCTCCCCGCTACAAGTATTGCTGTAGAGTATTTTGGGACTACGGTCGTCGGTTTAGGAAGAACGGTTGTTGCTGCTATTTTAGTAGCGGTGGTATTGATCGTTCGAAAGGAAAAACTGCCTTCTCCAAGTCAATTCAAAAGTCTACTTATTGTAGCTGTTGGTGCAGTTTTAGGATTTCCTCTCCTCACTTCTTGGGCAATGGAATCCTTGCCTGTTTCTCATGGAGCTGTGGAAGTAGCACTGTTACCGTTAGCAACAGCTGGATTTGCTATGTTTAGAGCAGGTGAAATCCCTTCAATCAAATTCTGGGTTTCAAGTATAATCGGCTCTTTAGCTGTCATTATGTATGCACTTCATCTTGGATTCGGCCAGTTGCAATTAGCCGATTTAGCTTTACTGGCAGCTGTGATCATACTGGGACTTAGTTACGCAGAAGGGGGGAAATTAGCGAAAGAATTAGGTAGCTGGCAAGTGATTGCATGGGCCATTATGATCGGTGCTCCATTTTTCATTATTCCAGTTGGGCTGAACCTTACAACTGAAATGCTCCATGCCCCTATCCAAGCTTGGGTTAGCTTAATTTATCTCGCAGTGGTTAGTCAATTTCTAGCATATGTTGCTTGGTATAGCGGAATGGCAATGGGCGGGATAGCAAGGGTTAGTCAGATTCAATACTTACAACCATTTTTGATGATTGTATTTGCAACAGTTTTTCTAGATGAATCCATTACATTTTTCACCATTGTAACAGCAGTGATTGTTGTCTTTTCTGTCATATTAGGCAAAAATGCTCTCGTAACAAAAAAAGTAGCTGTATCAGGGAAAAGCTAACTGCATTTAGAACAACCGATTCCAATAGAGGAAAGAGACCGACAGTCATAAATATAGATTCAAAAAAAAAAAATCAACAAAATAAAAGGGAAAGTTAAGTTAAATCAAAATCATCCATTGTAAAGACAAAAGTTAATCGTTGATCAACTGAAACGAATTTCGAATGCGGATGACTAACAGAATTCATTATTAATGAAATCAAAGAACAGAATGTTACTGCCTAACAAGAGTGTTGATAAAATAAGGATTAACGCTCTTTCTTTTTTCAAATTAGGCTTAAATCTCGTAGTGTAAAATCCTTATATGTAAAAGCTTCCATATTCATTATGTCTCCTAGATCCCATGACTTAGTTTCACTGGTTTCTTAACCGGTTTCTTAACTTGTCATGGTTCATCTTTCACACCGCCATAAAAAAGCACCCAAACCAATGGATGCCTTCTCCTTTTATTCATTAATCTTGAATTCTTTCAATAGATCATTCCTATACGAAATTGCATCTCGTTCAAAAACTTTTTTAAACCTGGTTTCGTACTCTTCACGGGTTATTAGACCTTTTTCTTCCAGTAATTCAACTATAGTTCTAACCCTTACTCTACTCGACACTAATTCGTTTGTCATATTAGACAATAAAATACTGATTTTCTCATCATCATTCATTTTCTCATCCCCTTTGTTTAACTAATTTGACAAAATGGACTAATTCCCTGCAAAAAAAAGCACCCAAAATAATAGATGCTAGTGTTTTTAAACAGGTAAAATAAGGGTGGTGTTTGTTCCTCTTTTACACCCTCATATAAACTATGAGCCATACCATCACACCATATTATGGAAAATACCAATGCGGCCTATGGTAATAATGCACCTTTTACTCTATGTAAACTCCTTCAATCTTTGCTACATAAAATAATGAATGCACGTTAACAGGTAAGAGTTCATGCTATGGGATATATAAATTCTTCTCTCGTTTTCTCCATTTGTATTTCATTAGTCTTTGTTCCCTTCTATATATTTTTCCATTCATCAAGAAATTAACAAACAGTTTGTCATCTTATTATCAAAGGACAATAGTTCCGCTAAACGTTCATCCACAACCTTATTATTACCCGTGCGGAAAAGAACATCATTACGATTAATCTGCCCTTTGTCCTAAAGGTCTTTAAGATTCACTATTGGTTGATATTTCTTTTTATCACTCATCTATTATACCCCCGCTGTTGTTCCGGGATAAGACTTTCAAACTATCTTTCGGAAAAGGGCATCCCGATTCTCTATTTCCCTTCTTTGTCCGCTCACGCTTGAACATTCCTTATTGTAAGCCATCCCCATCGCCGTCCACATGTGTCTGTTCCTTGTCTAATGCCTCATGAAAATCGTTTCGATTAAATGTTAGCTCTCAACTTAAGGATCCATTCAAAAATTCCATTCAACATTTAATCGATCTTTTTGAATAGATTTCACTTATAAAAGCCAGATTATTAAAATATATGAGTGATACAAATGAGGGTCCTACATGAATCAAGCTGGTGTTAACGAAAAATATAAGGTATCGCCATTTTATGTGTTTTTTTTAGTGCATTCCATGCAAACTGGATTAGGCGTATTGAGTTTTCAAAGAGATTTGGCTAAAGCGACGGGAACCGATGGCTGGTTATCCATACTCCTAGCTGGATTGATTGTTCATATATTAATTTGGGTAATCTATAAGATATTTAGTTTTGTTCCTGGCGATATAATCTCCACTAATAATCATGCATTCGGTAAATGGATTGGTAATTTCTTCAGTCTTTTATTTATTCTTTACTTTTTTGTCCTTGGAATGACGATCATAATCGGTTATATAAATGTCATTCATGTTTGGATGTTTGAAGAGGTACCTTCTTGGGCATTTGCTTTGGTTTTCCTTATCTTGATTTATTATATAAATACAGGGGGTTTCCGAACCATTACGGGTATTGC
Organism: Peribacillus sp. P4_D6; assembly: GCF_056401795.1. Lineage (NCBI taxonomy): Bacteria > Bacillati > Bacillota > Bacilli > Caryophanales > Bacillaceae > Peribacillus > Peribacillus sp. P4_D6. The sequence continues at coordinate 4,214 of NZ_JBFUIQ010000095.1, read as the reverse complement.
CTTCTTAACTGTAATAGTTTCATACTGGCTTTTATTTGTACCTTTTTATGGTTTTAAATACTCTGATTTCAACGGTTTTCTTCCTATTTTCCATCATAATTTATTCGAAATAATGAAAGGAACTAAAAGTTTTTCATTATCCATGCTTGGATTTGAAATGATACTGATGTATTATCCGTTCATCAAAAATGCTGAAAGATCTCAAAAGTATGCTCACGGAGGAGTTGTGCTCACTACGTTATTGAGCTTATTACTTTATTTTGTATCGATAGTCTTTTATTCACAGAAACATTTGACCCTTACTCTATACCCAACACTAACATTGACCAGTATTATTGAGTTGCCCTTTATTCAACGGTTCGAATACATAACTGTTTCTTGGTGGACCATCATTATCATACCCAATATGGTCATTCCTTTGTGGGCTGCCAGCAGGGGGATCAAGCGCTTATTCAATGTCCAGCAAAAGTATCCCTTATGGGGAATGTCCATAATCATACTACTTGTGAATATACTTTTTTATGATATCGATTCCTTATATATATTAAATAAAATAATCAATCCCTACATCGTATGCTTCATTGTTATATATTTGCCTCTTCTTTTTGTTTTCATAAGCATTAAAAAATCGCGGAACCGGTTATGAAAAAGTTTGAAATTCCTAGTGATACTGTATTCTGCTGTTCTTAAAACGAGCCCACTATCACGAATTGTCGCCATCAGATAAATATCAATTCCTTCACCAAATAAGTTCGGGCTAGGAAAACAAAAGGAAGACCACTTATTGTGGTCTCCTTTATACCCTTTGGAACTAAACCAACTAATAAGAAGTAAATATCTTTCACAAAAAATTTCTTTTCCATTTGAGGCTGCCAAGCGACTTGGAAACGAAGAGATAGTCGATTTGTTGAGTACGAATATATAAGAATAGAAATTCCATGTCCTATTTACAAATCTATAAAAGTAGATATAATAGTTGTTATGGAACCTTCATTAATTTATAAAGCATTATCAAACGATACTAGACGTCAAATCTTATTATGGCTAAAGAATCCAGAAAAGTTTTTTGACGAAAAGCCTTATTTAGAACAAGGAATTAGTTTTCAAGTTGGAGTATGTGTAGGAGATATCCAGCTCAAAACTGGCTTAGCCCAATCTGTTGTTTCTAGTTATTTATTAACTATGAAAAATGCAGGATTATTAGAATCCGAACGCATTGGGAAATGGACGTATTATCGGCGAAATGAAAAAAAAATACAAGAATTTTCCGATTATGTCCAAAACGAAATATAAAGTGAAACTTGAATCAGTGGGAGTTTTCTTTGCCCTCACTGATTCTTAGTCTTCTCGAATTCAGCTTTTAAAGGAAGCCGGTTCTCCACCTCACCATTTTGCGAACCTTACTGCTATTTCATGCAAGACAAATAGAAAGGAGGATTTTTTTTAAGATTTCATATCTAATTATATAGATATCTATTATTGTATGTTTAAATAAACAAGAGAACAATGACATTTTTAGTGATATCCCCTTGCAACAATACCCAACTATTTTTTACGTTAATGAATTGGATCCCTATAAATTTTAAGCATTTATGTATACATACTATTAAAATCAATATAAGAATGGAGAATTTTATAAATGAAAAAAGTAAACCATCTACTTATTATTATGCTAGCAGTAGGTGTATTTGGAATTATTACAACAGAGATGAGTATTGTCGGCGTATTACCACAAATCACTCAAAAATTTGGAATTTCAACTGCACAAGCCGGATTATTAGTAAGTATATTTGCTCTAGTTGTTGCGATTTCTGGACCATTTTTAATACTGCTCGTATCTGGGATTAATCGTAAAATACTTTTATTAACTGCAATATCTATTTTTGCTATCTCTAATATGATTTACGCTTATACAACACAATTTGAAATTATGCTCATTTTTCGTATTCTACCAGCAGCACTTCACCCACTCTTCTTTTCAATCGCTCTTGTAACTGCTGCTAAACTTGTCCCTCCAGAAAAAAGCGGTCAAGCAGTTACAAAAGTTTTTACGGGAATTACTGTTGGATTTGCTTTAGGTGTACCATTGACTTCTTACCTTGCAGAACAGTTTTCATTAGAAATTGCGTTCCTATTTGGAGCATTTGTAAATGCTCTCGCATTTATCGGAATAATGATTTTGCTTCCTTCTATGCCCGTTGAAGAAAAAATGTCTTTTGGCAAGCAAATTCGTATATTGCGTAAATCAGCATTATGGTTAAATATCGCAACTGTTACCTTTCTTTTTGCAGCCATGTTTTCAGTTTACAGTTACTTTGCCGAGTACCTTGCAAAAGTAACAGACATGAATAGCTCTCTCATCAGTATCATGCTATTCATATTTGGTGTCACAATGATTTTAGGTAATCAGTTATTTGGAGTTTTTCTGCAAAAAGGTATAGTAAATACCGTTATATTTTTTCCAATTTTATATTCAGTCGTTTATTTATTGGTTTATTATTTAGGGTCTTATCTTGTTCCAATGATTTTTATGGTATTCATTTGGGGAATCGTACATTCCGGCGGTTTAATTGTTGGTCAAACATGGTTAATAAGTGAGGCAAAAGAAGCTCCGGAATTTGGCAATAGCTTATTCGTCTCGTTTTCCAACCTTGGAATTGCTTTAGGAACCTCTATTGGTGGCTCGTTCATTTCTCAATTAGGCATTCACCAGCTTATCTGGAGCGGATTCACATTTACACTGCTTTCGTTTTTATTGATCATCATAAAACTAAAATTTTTCAACTCTAGTAACCAAGCGTTGTTATCAAACTAACATCATCTTATATTCATACGATCATGTTGCTTTGAAATAAAGTTTGATTTAATTAACGCTTTCAATTTTGATATAAGTTCAAATATAAAGAGCATGTTTAGAGATAAAAGATTGATTAAAACATGCTCTTATTTAATATTATTTTTTAATCCTGCGAATAAGAGAGTATTCGTGAGCATTATCTATTAAACTGAGGGAGTTTATTAAGATTAATCCTTTTTTCGGCAAGCTATCCTCCATTAAACATTATTTCATGTGAACTGAATCATTTCGCAACGCCAAACAATTTGGTTTTGTACAGCGATCTAGTTATTAAGCAAACGAACTCATTTCCCTGTTCAATCACCTAGTAGCATTTTCAAAGTAAAAAAAAGAAAACTAAATATTATACTAATTTCTAATAGCGACAAACAAGCCTCCGGCAGCGAATATAAGGGGTTATTTATTCCTCTCCTTTAATTTAGAAGATGTTGTCTCAGTAGTTTCGTCAAGACCATTAAGACTTTCTTAATGGTGTTAAAATCAGGGTAATCGCCAGGAAAATATGCTTAACGTTGTACATACACATTTTCTTGACGCTACCCCTTAAACTGAGGGAGTTCAATAAGAAACATAGTTATTTTATAGGAATAAACCACACATCTTCTTCTCCATATACATCTCCTGTGGGAAGAAAGCCAAAACGTTTATATAATTCACGAGCATTTTCGTTATCTTTAAATACGGTTAGACGAATTTCTTTACAAATGGTAAACCTATTTGCTATCCAATGAACCATCTCAGACAATGCCGCCCTACCATATCCTTTACCCTGATAACTCTCATCAATTATGAATCCGTTAATCCAATACATATTCGTCGTACTTTCATCGTAAGCATGCATGATAAAACCGACCATTATCTCTTTGTCATAGATGGCAAAGGGCAAATAAACAATGTTATCCCCGTCTGGTTTAATATAAATTTTGGCAAGTGATACGGCTACAGGCGGTACAAAGTTACTTTGCTGTTTCTTAACTTTTAGTGCTAATGCCTCTTCCCAATTTTCTCTCGTAACACATTTCAAATGTACTTTCATAAATTTCACCTCTAATCATAATCTGACATTACCACTTTATTAAATTCACTACTGACGCTGAAATACCTTGTTCAACTAACCTCCCTCTATAAACATTGATGTATCAACGGTTTGCACCACTCGGTATATTAGGGAATTTATTTTTTTATTCTACTTTTAAACAGAGTATTGAAATTCTGGTTTTTATTAGTAAATTGAGCGTACGCTTCGCTAAAACTAATGGAAATCATTAGCTATTTTCTCCACTATGTGATGCACAATAGATCTCTGCGAAACTTATGATGACGTACCCTCCCATGTCTCTTAGCGTCATTTGCGCTT
>NZ_JBFUIQ010000094.1:0-15124 GCF_056401795.1 Peribacillus sp. P4_D6 | reverse complement strand
AGCTATTCAAGAGTATATAGAGTTTTACAATACGGCTCGCTTTCAAGAGAAATTCAACGGCCTTTCCCCAATTGAATATCGAGAAAAGGCCGCAGCTTAAAAAATACTCTTTTTTTATTGTCTACTTGACAGGGTTATGTGCATTTTGGAGTGTCTTTTTTCTTGATTAACCAGCAAAATAAAAGGACGTCCGACTTCCTTTTTGTGTCGAAATGACTTGAAGCTGTGCATCGATTCTTTCTTTCAATTCCGGGACATGGGATATTATCCCGACCAATCTCCCGGTGCTTTGTATATCCATTAATGCTTCAATTGCATGATCAAGAGATTCAGGGTCGAGCGTACCGAAACCTTCATCGATGAACATCGTTTCAAGTGAAATTCCGCCAGCATTCTGCTGGACAACATCCGCAAGACCCAAGGCAAGTGCAAGGGAAGCCTTAAAGCTCTCTCCTCCCGAAAGGGTTTTGACATGCCTCTCTTGTCCTGTATATTGATCATACACAGATAACTCCAGACCGCTCTGGATATTCCTTCGTGTTGGATCAAGCTTTCGCAATAACTGATATCTTCCGCTTGTCATTTTCAGCAGCCTTGAATTGGCTTCTTTTAAGATATCATCTAAAAAGGCTGCCAGTACATAACGTTCAAAAGTTATTTTAAAGGAGTTTTGACCTTTGGAAATCTCAGACAGATGACCGACGATACTGTACCTTTCATCCAAACTTTTCTGTTCTTCCCTAATTTGCGCCAATTTCCTTTGGATTTCTTCGTTAGTCCGTTTTTCAGCCTGCAACTCATTCTGTTTTTGGCGTAATGACTCCAATTCTTCATCTATGAAATCAAATGTCTTTTTCAATCCTTCAAGATCCGGTTTGGTCACATCTTTTAATTTCATTTCTAAATCATGAAACAGACTTAAAACACTTTGCCAATTTTGATTATACTGCTGAACTTGGTCCTCCAAATTTCCAAGAGCTGCTTCCGATATTTTTGCTGCCGTATATTCTTTATAATTGGAAAAACCTTGATTGGTCATATCCGCAATTAACTTTTCCCGCTCCTCTTTCAATTCTGTATTTAAAGCCTCGATATTTCCACTTAGGGATTCTTTTTTTGYACTGATGGCCGATTCTCTTTCCTTCACCAGTTGAAGGTTTTTTTGTGCATCTTCCAAGGCCGATTGTAAGCGTTTCTGCGTATTTACAGCCATTAGATAAGCTGCATTATATTCTTCCTCTGTCCGTATTCCGTCTGGCAGGGAATCGGTTAATCCTGTTAGTTTTGTAGAGTTTTCAATATACCTGGTTTTTTCTTGGTCCTCTTTTCTCTCTAAAGAGATCAGATTTTCCTTTAGCTCGGATGCTTTCTCTTTTAAATCCAGCAACCTTTTTTCCAGATCATTTAATACAGACTTTTTCCGCATCAATTCTTTTAGCTGTTCTTGCAGCACTTTTCCTTTTTGTACAAACTGCAGCAAATGCTCATTAATATCTTCATTCCTAAACTCCGGCATGTCATTTTGTAAGTCACTTAGCTTCTCTTGTGAAGACTCTAACAGTGCGTCATATTTGGATTTCGCTTGATAATATTCACTTTCAGCTTGGCTTTTTTGTTGTTCTGCCGTTTTCAGCTTGTTTTCTTGCTCTTTCAGTTCCGAATCCGTCGGCATATGCTCATGCATTTGCGCAGGTTTTGGATGACTTTGCGAACCGCAAACAGGACAATTTTCTCCTGAGTGCAGCATGGAGGCAAGCATACCCGCTTGACCTGATCGCCAGTTTCGATTCAGGGTTTCCAGTTTTTCCTTCTCCTGAGTTTGTATTCTTTGTAACTCCTGGAACCGATTATTCTTTTCATCCAGCACTCGTTTCGTATTCTGGATTTCATAAAGAACTTCTTGAAGCTTTTTAATTTTCGATAAAGCTGAATGATTTCTTTCTGCTTCAATTTCCTGATCACGATAAAGAACAGCCGCTTTTTCCGCTTCTGTTTTTTCTTGAGCGACTTTCTCAGCTTCCGCTTCGACCGACAGATGTTCCGAAACAGTTTTTTCACGAAGTCGTTTACAAGTTTGCCACTTTTTTTCATCTAAGGTAACCTGTGCTTTTAAGCTTGCAAAAGTCATGACAGCCTCTTTTACCTGCTCAAGCTGATGAACAGCTCGGACTGCCCGCTCTCTTTCATTTTCCTTCAACATTTCCTTATCATAGCAATCCTGCTTCTCAATGCGCTCAGTTCGTAACTTCTCGGACTGCTCGCTTAACTTTTGAAGTTCGGCATTCGCATCTTGCACTTGTTTGCCAATTCGCAAATAGTATTGTTCCTGCTTTTCAAGTGAAGCCGCTTTGTGTGCCATTTTCATTTGGACTTTCACTAGTTCCATTTCTGGCAGCTTTGCTTCAAGGGCCTCTTTTTCTTTTCGAAGTTTTTCTTTTTCCGAAAATCGATTTAATAAATCGACAGCTTTTGAAAGCTCTTGATTTACTTGATCACGAGCTTTTTGCTTTTCCTGTATTTGGTTATTTATATATTCATTTTTTTCTGTTGCTTGCAAAATGACTTCCTGTAACAACGGTAAAACCTGCTGTTCATTAGGCTCTTCCCCTTGCAATTGCGCCTGCAGCTCTTCATGATTTCCAGGGTGGATGCCTTTCATCAATTCAATTCGCCGCTGAGCACTTTTTTCGCTTTGCTTTCTTAGGATGGAAGCCTCTTCTTTTAATTTTTCTTCTATTCGTTTATAAAGTTCAGTATGAAATAATTTCTGGAGGATCTGTTCTTTATCCTTGCTGTCGGAAGTTAACAGTTTTCGGAATTCATTTTGTGGAATCATCAGGATTTGCCGGAATTGGTTCGCATCAAGTCCAATGAGTACTTTTATTTTTTCTTCAACTTCCCTTACATTCGCACCCAGCAATTTTTTTCCTTCAGGCAATACCTCATATAATTCAGCCTTTGCTCCAACCGTAGTTGTTCCTTCACCTGCTTTTTTCTTCCGTTCCTGCTGTGGCGACCGGGTCACCAAATACGTTTTTCCACGCAGGATAAATTGTAATGATACTTCAGTCAACAGATCATCTTCGGCAAACTGACTTCGTAAATCTTGCCCGCTCCGATCTTCACCGCTGGCTTTTCCATATATCGCAAAACTAATCCCATCAAATATCGTTGTTTTCCCTGCGCCTGTCTTTCCAGAGATGACAAACATGGTCCGTTCCCCAAGGGAATTAAAGTCAATGGTTTCCCTTCCTGCATATGGTCCGAATGCCTGCATCGTTAAAATATCCGGTCTCATTTCAAAGCCTCCTCTTTCTTAACAGCTTCAATTACCGAAACCATCAAATCCTGCTTTTGTGAATCAAAGTCCCTATCTGTCATTTCTTGATAAAACGTTTCAAACAGGTCCAATTCTGATTTCCGTTCATCTTTTACAGAAGTGAAGGAATTTTTCCTCCTAAGGTCGGTCAAATCCCATTTTCGCTCCAGATGAAGTACGTTCGGATAAATCTGACGCAAGCGGTTAATAGGATCGATGAGTGCACCCTCATCATTTAGTGTTATTTTCAAATAGTCATCCCTTTTTTGCGATTGATAGAAAGCGGGATCAAGCAACTCTTCCATAACCCCGGATATTTCCCTCATATCGAACTTGGGTGCCAAAGAACGATAGCGAATATCAAAGCTTCCATCTTCTTGCATATCGACGATGGAAAGCGACTTATTCTGCTTGGACTCGGAAAAAGAATATTTTAATAGTGATCCAGAGTAAAACACCTTAGGATGACGTATCGCGTCTGGGCTATGCAAATGCCCAAGTGCCGTATAATCGAACGCATCGAATAAGTCGGATGAGACACAGCCAGAACCACCTACCGACAAGACCCTTTCCGAATCGCTCGTTTTTCCGCCTAATACAAAAGCATGTCCTACAAAGACATTCGGCTCATCACTATTGAAATTCTCGGCTATCGTTCCGGTTATCCGCTTCATCGCTTCTTGATGGGAATGGATACTATCATCTTCAAAAAGATGGCGGACCGTCCCAGGTTCTGCATAAGGAACACAATAAAAGTTCACGCCCTTGATGCGAACCGGCTCACATGTTTTTGTCAATTTCCCATGAATGTATAACTGGCTATGACGATACCATGATGAACCGAATGCGAGTCTTTCCGCAGAATCATGATTTCCCGATATCGCAACGATCGGAGTATTCATTTTCACATTAATCGTATAAAGGATTTCATCAAGAAGCTCCACCGCTTCAGTCGGCGGAACGGAACGATCATATAAATCACCGGCAATCACAACCGCATCCGGTTTTTCCTCTTCGACAATTTCTATGAATTGCAAGAGTGCATGCCTTTGGTCATCTGTCATATGTACCCCGTGAACGATTTTACCTAAATGCCAATCAGCCGTATGGATAAATTTCATAGTTTCACTCCGTCCTAAATTTTACTTACTATTATTATATCAAAAATTTAACGAATAGCATGGTTTGGGTACAAACGTTCTAATTTTTACCACACAGCTCCATTCTTTTGCATGATTCAAAATGAAAAAAGCAGACTCCAAATGAGTCTGCTTCTGAATGTAGACAAACTCAATGAAAATCGAGTTTGTCTACATTTTTTTTGCTTGTACAAATTTTGACGTTGATTGGAACGTAGGCACTCGCTTTCCGCGGGCGGTCCGCCCTCGGCGCACTCGCGCCTGTGGGGTCTCCCTTRGACTCGCTATTCCCGCAGGAGTCTCGCACACCAGCTCCAATCAACTATGTTTAAAAATTTGGATAGAACTCCTTTTGCCTACAGTCTTTTTTGTTTTAAAATAAATCTATTAAAACTTGAGGTGATGAGGATGCTTTCGAAACATCATTCTATTCAACGAGAATAACGTGAAATGATTACTTTTGATCAACTGGTGCCACCGAACCATTTGGTTCGTAAAATGGAGGCTTCCATTGACTTCACTTTCATTTATGACTTGGTGAAAGATATGTATTCAGAGGTAGGACGCCGAAGTAATGATCCAGTTATTTTAGTTAAACTGACATTCATTCAATATACCTTCGCTATTCGTTCCATACGACGATTATGTGTGTATTCGCGGATGCAAAAGAAAAGCAAGGTATGCGTTGGACTACTTTAAGGGGAATTAAAAAATTGTCGATGAAAGCGATGCTTACTTTCACTGCCATTAATTTAAAGAATATGGCCATGTGGACATGGCAAGGTCCTAAAGTAGCATAACCTAGTGGCTCGAAGAGCCCAAATCACTTAACCTTTGGTCAAAATTTCAAAGGGAATTTTTAAAGGGGTTCGAAATTTTTTATTCTGAACCCCTTTTGTCTACAAACTGAAGCAGACTCCAAATGAGTCTGCTTTTTTCATCATTAGCTGAATAAATGTTCATATGGACCCATATTCACCTTTCTTTCAGCTAATTTTTTTTGCAAAAATTTATGGTCCCGCTTTGGTGTGGCAATGATATAGCCGCGTATCACTAAATCTTCCGTAATATCGCCCGCTTTTTCCTTTAGCGCCAACTCCCCGATTTTTCCCGCAATCTTATGACGTGCAACATCACGAAAAAGTTCTGGCACAGGACTCACTAAATCTTCCAGTAATTCCTTTTGCTGCTTTGACCATAAGTGCTTTGTTTGATCCAAATAGTATTCTTCCCAATCCATATCGGATTTCCCATCTTCTTTTGGAAATCTTTTCAGGAACTTTCGAAACATGAAAAAGCCACCTATGCTCATCAATATAATTAAAAGGGCTACCCAAAATAGAATGAACCATAAAAACCATCCGCTAAGCAAAGTACCACCTCATATGTATAGAATGATTGTCACTATTATTATAGACAGTAACCCATATCTTTACAAGACTGGCAATGCAATCATTCTTGACCGCTCGCTTCCAGCAAGACGAGTGAAAAATCCCCTACCGCATTTTCTTCATATAGATTCGTGACCGAAGTTGCATAGTTAAAAATCTCTGCACGAAACTCCTCGTTTGACTGTGGAATCTTTAAATCAAAAACCATCTGATAAAGAAGTGTAGTAATATCATGATATTCACTATGTGTGACCTTGAAATTGAAACTGACTTTTCTGATTTCCTTACCTTCAGAATCCTTTACAGTTTCAAAAAGAAAATCCGTAACTTGCAGCGGAACATCGTTTAAAATGACCTCGTCAACCATTATCAACATCTCCTTAATAAAGTGGTTAAAGACATGTTATCACTAGAAACTCTCAGCGCCAATTATTCAACCTTGAAAAAATGAAAAAACGTGCACAGGAAACCTGAGCACGTTTTCTTCAAATCAATTTACTTTCCCTTTTTAACGATTATACGCCATTTAGCGTCATCGATTTGCTCGAACTCGGTGATTTCATGACCTTCTGTAGCAGCCCAACGCGGAATGCTCTCCGTTGCTTGTGTGCAATCGAAATTAATGATCAATTCCTCACCTTTTGCCATGTCCGCGATCGCTTCTTTTGCTTCCACTAAAGGGAATGGACATACCATTCCAGTCGTTTCCAATACTTCTGCCATTTATATTCCACTCCTTGATTAAAAAGTTTTTGACTCGTATCTTAAGCCGCTTTGGATGCGGCGGCTGCCTGCTTTTGCTTACGGATGATCGTGAAATATGTTGCTACCCATGTACCCAGCAGGAAAAAGACAATCGCAATCCAACCTTGCCAGGCAAATAACGCCGAATTCACCAGGCCATTTCCGATTGTGCATCCCCCGGCAACACTTGCACCGAATCCCATGGTTACACCGCCAATTGCATTATTACGTAACGTTTTCATATCAGGCAAACGCCAACGGAATTCCCCGCTCCCTTTGGCAGCGATGAAAGAACCTAGGAAAATGCCTACTACTAAAAACGTGCCCCAATCGATTAACGCATCATCTCCGGTGATAAGGAAAGTTAAAATGTTCGCGGAAGGCGCTGTAATTCCAAGTCCGAACATCCTCCCTGTCATTGCACTCAGCGGCCAAGCCATGATTGCAATAAGGCCGACCAATAATGCTGTCACAAAAGGATGCCAGCGTTTCTCGAATAAGATGTGGGCCAATCCGGTTTTTTTCGGTTTCATTTTAAAGATTGGAAGTTTCGGTTTTCTCAATTCACGAATCACCAATATGCCAACCAAGAGTGTCAAAATAATAACAAGAACCCAAGGCGAAACATTTAACGTTTCATGAATATACGTATCATTTGTACGATAAGATAACAGATTATCCCCTGCCACTTTCCATACACCATATTTCGTCATTGCTGCCCCTAGCATATATCCAAAAAGGGCAACCCAACTTCCGATCATGCCCTCTCCGGCACGATACCATGTTCCAGTCGCGCAACCTCCTGCCAGAACCATACCAATACCAAAAATAAAGCCACCCACAATGGTTCCCAGCCATGGAAAACCATCATTTCCAAACTGAATGACCCCTGTATCATTCAATGCATAAACACCAATACTTTGTATCGCTATAACAACAAATGTAGCCAAAAACATCCGTCCATCTTTAGCTAAAATCAAATCACGATATGCACCAACAACACAGAAACGGCCTCTTTGAAGCACAAATCCCATCAGTAAACCACAAATAATCCCTAACACAATCATTTGTAACATGTACCGTTTCCTCCTTAAGTAAAATAATAATAATACTAATATAATATAATTCGGATGAAATTACTAGGTTTTTGGATTGATTTTTTTCTAATGAAGTTCCCATGCAAATGAAAAACCCGAGTCATCATGAATAACGACTCAGGTTTTGTAGATTATTTGATTATCAAACCATACTGCCTCCGCCGAAACTGGCTGCTTTAACTTTCTTATATTGGTAAAGCATGGCAATTCTCCACGGAACGATCATCGCAAAAGCAAGTAAGAAAAACATTCCGCTCAATACACCGATTTCAATCGTGCTTCCCAGCATCAGCTTTGCCACCAGTCGAATCACCATGAGACCAATCAATATGAATATGAACGCTTTAGAGCGCAGAATATAAATTTTTTCATCTCTAACTTCAAATTTAGATGTTTTGATCAATAAGATGGAAAATAGCATTCCTGCAACAAGAGCCTCCAACAATTCGTATCGAGTGACCCTGAACATCGGGAAAATAAACATCAAGGCACCGGTACTCATAAACAGCGGCGGTAAAATGATTTTCTTTTCATTCACTGGTTTTTTCGTTTCCTTCATCCGTAATATGAAAACACCTATAGCCATCACAATCGCTATACCTGTTGATATATATATCATCTCTTAACCATCCCTTTTAACTAATAATAGGTAAGTACCATTAAAAATTATATATGACTTCAATTTATAAACAAAGTATATAGTACCTATTTAAGATAAACAAGGAGGTGTTTATTAATTAAGCCCGCTATTGATGATGCTTCCAATTCCCGCCTCGACAAAAGGCTTGTCGATAAAACCTTGGTCCCGGCTTCTATAGACTTCGTCAACCATTTTTGCATTATGAACATCGCTGCCTGAAGTTCCTTCTTAATTTCTTAGATCAGGATTTAATTTCTATATAATATTCAATGCTTACCGCCCAATCCCGCCTTCATCAACCACTTAGTGACTGACCTTATACCCAAAATCAACGAAATGGCACCATAAGACCTAATAGCTGGCCTCAATTAGAATAATATTGAAAAATTAACTTATTATGGACTAAAAACCGGTAAAGCCACCGAATAGTCTAGACAGGACTGCAATTATTTTGGTCATCCAATCAAAAAATAAAACCACACCCATTATAATCATTAAATATCCGCCAATCTTCATGATGTATTGGCTGTACTTTTTGATCCATTTCAACTTTCCGACAAAGAAGGATAATATGAAGAACGGGATGGCAAATCCTAAAATATAGGCAGTCATATAGCTCATGGCAGCACTTGGATTCGTTGCACCCAATGAAATGACAGCACCTAACAGCGGACCTGCACAAGGAGTCCATCCAGCGGCGAAGGCCAGTCCGATAAGAATGGAACCTATATATCCGCTAGGTCGATTCTTGAATTCAAAACGACTGTCTTTCATCAAAGATTTCGGCTGAAAGATTCCTACAATGAATAAACCAAAAATGATAATCAGGATAGCACCAATCTGACGAATTAATTCTTTGTAATCCGAGAAAAAAGAACCTAAGTATGAAGTGCTAAAACCAATTGCAATAAAAACCAGGGAAAACCCAAGAAGGAAGAATAAAGTATGCAGCATGCTTCTTCTTTGGAGCATGGCGTTCTCGGATTTGATTTCACCTACACTCATACCAGTGATATAAGATAAAAAGGCCGGATATAGCGGTAAGCAGCAAGGCGAAATAAAACTCAGGAATCCCGCCCCAAAAGCTAAAAACATATTAATATCATTCAAATAAGCTCACTCCTATGTATGTCAACCTATAAACATTGTAACAAATAAGATAAAAAAATACATTTATGGAACTGTGAATATTTCATGACAACCAATAGCTTATAACTGGATGGGCGACAGGCTAAGTTAACTTATTTGAATTCATTAGTCCAAGCCGATATAATTGTTATATTCATACAGATTTTACAACGAACACATAAATTAAGGGTACCTTGAAATAAATGTTGGGGCCAGAAAGGAAATATAATGGCTAAAAAKAATGAATTTCTCGAACAGATTGAAATAAAGAGAAATGAACTTATCAAAATTGTCGCTAAAGATGGTTTAAACTCTCATGTTGCCGTTGAATATAGCCAGCAACTTGATCAGTTACTAAATAAATATAATGAACTTTTTTATAAAACCGGTACAAATTTTTAATCCAATACATCTCCCATTGATAACCACATAAGTTATTATATGATTTATTTTGCTGTCAATCTCCCCTTTTTACCTTCTTTCTCAATTAGGATACTTAGGCATGACCTTTGCAATATAAGAAAACAGGCAACCGCCATGTGCATTGCCTGTTTTTCCATTTAAAATAATGCATATGAATCATTTTGCATCGGGATGTCGGGGATAGGTTGTCACAACTAGAACAGCAGGAGATCCAGCAAAGACGGAAGAACCGTCCGGACCACTTCCTACCCCAATGTGACACCCGGTTGTGTATGTTATTTAATCCCTACACACCACATATGAAGTATTTTGTCGATTATCTAAACACCTTAAGTAATGGCGGCCGGTTCTTAATCAATTCCTTAACTGGTATTTCCAAGTCGGCGGCCTCAATTGATTTCCATATATATAATGATCGCGAGTAAATGCGCGGAATTCACGAGTAAAACAGCTAAACTCACGAGTAAATAGAGCGAATTCACGAGTAAATCGTGCAAATTCACGAGTAAACGCAATATTTACGAGGGAAACAGCTAAATTTACGAGTAAATAGCACAAATTTATGAGTAAATCAGCTAAATTCACGAGTAACAGTGTGAAAGTCATATGTAAGATGTATGTAGCGGAGGCATTCGTTTAAGAGATATCCCTTACAAATAAAAGGAATGGTTTTTTCTACCTAAATATATTTATTTTCAAATTCAACCTGGAAACTTCACCTATCCTCGTTCCTTTTTCTAAAGCAATCATTTTAAATTTAAATGATAAAAATTGTGTTTGACAAATCGATCAAAAAACATTATCTTTAATTAAAGATAAATTAACTCGAGATAATATCACTATATTTTTTAAACATAAATCTCGAATTAAAGATATCTAAATTCAAAATAAACTCTAGGAGGAATCATAAATGATTGGTATTGGTTTATTAGTTATACGCTTAGTAATAGGGTTATCGTTTGTTGGACATGGAGCTCAAAAATTATTTGGGTGGTTTGGCGGTCACGGCTTGAAAGGTACAGGAGGCTGGTTTGATTCAATTGGGATGAAGCCAGGAATTACCATGGCCCTATTTGCCGGTCTATCTGAACTTATAGGCGGAGCGTTATTTGCTTTAGGTCTCCTTACACCCTTTGCAGGTATATTAATTGCACTTACAATGCTCGTTGCAATCGTTAAAGTCCATGGAGCAAATGGCTACTGGGCAACTCAAAACGGTTATGAATATAATCTTGCCATTCTTGCAGTGGCGATTGGCGTTGCGCTAACCGGAGCTGGCCCATACTCTCTTGATTCCTTTCTATTTTAAGGAAGCTTGGGTTTTATAATCCCTATATTATGAAAAACACGGAGTTGGCTATAACCACTCCGTGTTTTTGCTTTTTCCCCATTATTCAGAGATTTTTCTAGTGGTTATCAAAGCTTATAACTGAGTGAAAGTTTCTTCGAGTATAGTTTACATAGGTTGTCCCATATTTAAATTAGATGGTTTCAATATTAAAATGCAAACTACCTAAGCATCACTCTTGTACAGTAATTTTCACAAAGGAGTTGGAATAATGCCATTAAATTATAGAGTACCATCGAATCCTATTCTTTATGTTCCTAAAAAAGAAAATCTTTGATTGAAAACAATAGTTCCTAATTTGAAATATCATGTCTAAAAACTAAAACTCATTTTCAAAAATAATAGAGTACAGTAATAACGAGAATGATCATAACCTCATGTTTTTTTGATTTATATTTTTAAAGCTTGAAAAAAGGAAAATCCATCATAAAAAGAAAAAGGGGGAAAAATAAATGAGGCTTTTATCTTTTGTGACAGTATTTTTATTTTCTTTTAGTCTTTCTGCAACAGGATTTGCCGAGGAAAATGGTACAAGCGTTAGCAAAGAAAGGCTGACACCAGAAGAGTTGAATTATCTTGTAAATGAAGTCGGCAATACTCAAGAAGAATCCGAGGATTTACCTGTTGAAGTTTCAAGACGATTAATTGAAGAGGAGGCTAAAGTTATAGATTCTGGATCGGAATTTATGTTCATATATGATCCAGAAGTTACTAAACCAGGGCAAATCAGCACTTTTGCATCAATTGCTGCAACAACTTTAAAAATGGGGGGAACTGTATATAAAGTAAAAAGTGATCGTTCAAAAGAAGATAAATTTTATATATATGGTAACTTTCAATGGCTAAAAACACCTTCATTTACTTTAGTGGATAAAATGTCAATTGGTTTCCCTTCAGGTTCAGGACTATATCTACCAACAAGTGGAGGGAAAGTAAAACAACACCAGCACAGATATTCTCAAGATCAACAAGGAAATGGACGTTGGATTGATTATGCAATCAAGTATTCTCCAAGTAATTGGGAACCAAGTGCTGGTGTGGCTGGTTCATATGATATAAGGGCTTCTACTAGTAAAACCAAGCATAAAGGCTATATCGGACAATACGTATATGTTCCTACATCAAAAAATGGTAAAATAAACATAAAAATAACGTATGGTCATAAAAAAATTTCTGGTACGCCTTCTGTGTCAGTTTATCCGGCCGGTTTATCAATTACACCAAATAATACTACAGATACAAGGTCATATGCATTAACGCTGACTTATTGATCTGTTGTTAGATTGGGGGCACCATGAGGCAAATTATTATTAATTTCATTTTCATTCTAGTCATATCAGTAATTTTATTTTTTATCTTTAGCTATGATGCATCTTTAGATAGTGATTATATGTTGTCTCTTTTACTTATCATTTCTCTGCAAATATCTTTAATATTAGCTATTCTGTTAAAAAGAAGGTAACACCAGAAGAGCAACCATTAATTAATGGTTGCTCTTCTGGTGTTAACTAGCGTCCTTCCTACCTTTTCCACGCGTTCCGTAAAGAAAGCCCAAAATTTCCGAATGTATCTGCCGGTGAGGCTTAATTGCTAGTCAATAAAAACTCTAAACTTTCCCCTGTTTTATTTCCGAATCAGCTTAGAAATAGAATGCTCAGTTATTCATTCGGACTCAATTTAAAATCACTATTTAGATTCTCATTCATATAAATGACTTTTCCATACATAAAAACCCGGATAAGAACACTTTTATATGTGTTTCTTAACCGGGTTATATAACCAAACAGTACTTTTACGAACTTTTATTCAATCCCCGGAAACCATCCTGGAGAGTGGATGATCGCTTGCCATAATGGGTCTGGAATATCAAGTTGCTGCTGATTTTCTTTGTTTATTTTGGTCACGATTTCAGCTTCCCTGCCTTGTTCCACTTTTTGTACCCATTCAGGATCAATTATGATTTCACGCCCTAATGCAATTAACGGAACCCCCGATTGCRGTGCTTTGATCGCATCATCTGCTGTATAGATGGAACCAACACCAATTAATGGAACTTGATCTCCGATACGTTCTTTAATGATCTCTATCCGAGGTCGGTCAACGTCGGTTCCCCGTCTTGCTTTCGACCAGAAATCCATTAATGAAACATGAAGATAATCCAGATCCTTTGTTACAAGCCCATCAATTAATGCAAGTGTATCATCCATTGTGATTCCTGGTGTTTCCGGTTCTTCCGGTGAAAAACGGTAACCTACGATGAACGGATCCTTGGCATGGTTGGCAATCGCCTTTTTCACTTCATCCACAACCGCTAATGGAAAAGTCAGGCGCTTTTCAAGAGAACCGCCCCACTTGTCTTCACGACGGTTCGAATGCGGCGAAAAGAATTGCTGTAGCAAGTAACCATTTGCACCGTGAATCTCGACACCGTCAAATCCCGCTTCAATGGCACGTCTGGTGGTTTCACCAAAGTCGAGAATGATCGATGCTATTTCCTTTTCAGATAGTGGACGTGGAACTGCTTTCCCTTCACCTTCCGATGGGATGTTGCTTGCACTGACAACATCACCATTTACCAATTCGGGTGGAACCTCTCTGCCGCCATGAAAGATTTGGAGAATTGCCTTTGCCCCTTTCGCTTTAATCGCTGATGCCAAACGACTTAGACTAGGTATCAATTCATCCTGATCTCCGCCAAATTCCCCGTGAAAACCTTTGCCATTAGCTGTCACGTAAGTACATGCCGTTATAACCATGCCGACCCCGCTTGACCGACGTTCATAATAGTTAACTTCGGCGTCGGTTACAGTCCCGTCAGGATTAGAAGAGAAATTTGTCATAGGTGCCATCACCAATCGATTTTTCACTTCTAATTTTTTTCCTAAATTGAACGATTCAAATAATGGTGTATATTTAGAATTCATTTAGCAATCCTCCATTTAGTTACCCACCCTGTTGGTTGGTATAAGTCCTTAATTAAATATCATCCGCGTATTATAATCATGCATACTTTGCGATTAATGCCGAAATTGCTTCTTTTGGCTGGAAGCCAATAGCTTGATCTACCTTTTCTCCATCTTTGAATAGAATCAGAGCTGGAATTCCCATCACTCCATATTCGCTCGTCGTATCTGAATTTTCATCCACATTAAGTTTAACGATCTTAACCTGATTACCCATTTCCTCATCGATTTCATTAAGAACTGGGGCAATCATTTTACACGGACCGCACCATGGGGCCCAAAAGTCAACCAATACTAAGCCTTCCTTGATTTCACTAGCAAAATTATCATCTGTAACATGTACTATTGTCATGATCATTTCCTCCTTGTATTATCCGAAATATTATTGATCTTTACTCACACTATTTAAAATCGAGTTTTGCGATTCTATTTCCCGGGATTTGAACCTCTGATTTCCGGGCAGTTATTTTCGGGTGGATTTTGATGGATTCCAATTTACCGGATAACTCCATAAACCATGTTTCATCTTTAGAAAGTAAAGCCAAATCAATTAAGGCCAAAAGATGAGCTTCGTTACTGACTTCTAGATCCGGCAGTTTTTCAGTCCATTTACTCGGAATCCAAATCGATTTCCCAACCGCTTTTTCATTGTCACTTTCAACTACATTCACTTTAACGATTTCTCGATTATCGCTTACGTTTTCAACGAAACCATGGATAAGTTCCCCATCTCTTGATTTTCCCTGTACCCAATCCCCATTTTTGAACAGATTGTTTTCAACCATTTCCTTAGCACCCCTTTTATGTTCATTTAATATTAAAGCTATAGTTATTAACTGTATTAATAAAATATACATTTTGTGCAAAGAAAAAACTAAATCAATATCACGGACATTGTTTAATTTTTTCCAAAAATGTGCTGAGAGTTATAT
>NZ_JBFUIQ010000093.1:0-15372 GCF_056401795.1 Peribacillus sp. P4_D6 | reverse complement strand
AAAACAAAGTTGAATGGAACGTAAGGTACGAGACTTCTACTGGGAAAAGTGTGTCCAGGGGAACCCCGAAGGCGAAAGCCGAGGGCAGACCGCCCGCGGAAAGCGAGTGCCTGGAGCGGAAATCAAGTCCGCCAATAACATTTCATATTTCGGGTTGTGACAATCCAAGCCACTTTTTTAGACAAAAGGTTTTCTATCTGAATTTCAAAACAMAKTTGAWTGGAACGTAAGGTACGAGACTCCTGCGGGAAAAGCGTGTCCAGGGGAGACCCAGCAGGCGAAGGCCGAGGGCAGACCGCCCGCGGAAAGCGAGTGCSTGAAGCGGAATCAAKTCCCCCAATAACATTTCATGGTTCGGGGTGTGACCAGTCCTAGCCACTTTTTTAGACAAAAGGTTTTCTATCTGAATTTCAAAACAAAGTTGAATGGAACGTAAGGTACGAGACTCCTGCGGGAAAAGCGTGTCCAGGGGAGATCCCGCAGGCGCAAGCCGAGGAGGCTCCCCGGAACGCCCACGGAAAGCGAGTGCCTGGAACGGAAATCAAGTCCCCGAATAACATTTCATGGTTCGGGGTGTGACCAGTCCAAGCCACTTTGTTAGACAAAAGAGTTTCTATCTAAATTTCAAAACAAAGTTGATTGGAACGTAAGGAACGAGACCCCGCAGGCGCAAGCCGAGGAGGCTCCCCGACCGCCCGCGGAAAGCGAGTGCCTGAAGTGGAAATCAACGTCCAAATTTTACAAGGGAGTGGGCGCGAGAGATTCCTTATCAAACGGAAAACGGTACGTTAAACAAACGAAGAATGATGAGCAGGACGTACGGCTTGTATCTCTTTCTTCTTACCTTTAAAATAGGGACAGAAGCAAACAGGAGGAATTAATAAGTGAAGTCTACCCCAGTTGAACAATTATTTTATGAATTTGATGAAACAGCTCAAATATTGCAAAGTGAACTATCATGTACGTATCTGGATGCCTTGGGCGAAACGGGCGAGAATTTCTTCCAAGGGAAAGTCCTGCAGGATGAAATCAGTGAAGTATCGAAGAAAAGGTTAGCGAAGCATTATGCAGATTTTTCACCAGAGAAATATGAGAAGGAAGCAATCCGTAAAGCGTATCAGCTTGCCATTTTAAAAGGCATGCAGCAGAGCGTTCAGCCGAATCATCATATGACTCCTGATGCAGTCGGCATGTTCGTCAGCTATTTAGTCGGTAAATTCACCAAGGACCAAAAAGAGATAGTCATGCTCGATCCAGCCATTGGGACGGGGAACTTACTATTTGCGATCATGAATCAGCTTACTGATAAGAACATCGCTTCATATGGTGTCGAGATTGATGAAACCTTGATCAGGCTTGCTTATGCTGGTGCCAACCTGCAAGAACATCCACTGGAATTTTTCAATCAGGACAGCTTGGAGCCACTTTTCATCGATCCTTCAGATGTTGTGGTCAGTGATTTGCCGATTGGTTATTACCCGAATGATGTGCGTGCAGCTGAATATGAATTGAAGGCCGACAAGGGACATTCGTATGCACATCATTTGTTTATTGAACAAGGTGTTAAACACGCGAAGGATGGCGGACACCTATTCTTCATTGTCCCGAATAACCTGTTCGTCTCGGAGGAAGCTCCGAAACTCAATGATTTCCTGAAGAAGCATACACATATCCAAGGGATGGTGCAACTGCCGCTTTCCATGTTCAAGAATGAATCGGCTGCCAAAAGCATCCTGATCCTTCAAAAGAAAAAAGAGGGGATCGAAGCTCCGAAGAAGGCATTGCTTGTACAGCTTCCGAAGTTGTCGGATTTCGAAGCGA
This sequence comes from Peribacillus sp. P4_D6, assembly GCF_056401795.1. Lineage (NCBI taxonomy): Bacteria > Bacillati > Bacillota > Bacilli > Caryophanales > Bacillaceae > Peribacillus > Peribacillus sp. P4_D6. The sequence continues at coordinate 13,551 of NZ_JBFUIQ010000093.1, read as the reverse complement.
CAAGATCTGTCATGCAACAGATGGATGATTGGTTTAAAGAGGAAAAATAATCAATGAAAGCTGATGCCGCAGGCATTGGCTTTCATTTTTTTTTGGAAAAGTGATGATTGGCAATTTTCATTATTATTTGGTTGGAATCGCATGCCATGATAAGATTGTACTATACACTGCACGTTTCATTGAGATGAATATGGAAGAACTAACTTAGAGTAAAGGAGCAGGATCGATGTCAAAAGTCATGGCTATTAATGCGGGCAGCTCTTCATTGAAGTTTCAGCTTTTTGAGATGCCTAGTGAAAAAGTAATTACAAAAGGTATTGTAGAAAGAATCGGCTTGAAAAATTCCGCATTCACTTTAAGCGTCGAAGGCGAAAATGTTTCTGAAACGGTGGATATACCCAATCATGAAGTGGCTGTAGGGCTTTTATTGAAAAAGCTCATTGACCATCGCATCATTGACTCCTTTGAAGAGATAGATGGCGTAGGGCATCGGGTGGTGCATGGCGGCGAGGTATTCAGTGACTCGGTCTTGATCACGGAGGATGTAATAGAGGAAATCGAAAAGCTTTCCGAGTTGGCGCCCCTTCATAATCCAGCCAATATCACCGGAATCCAAGCCTTCAGGCGAATACTTGATGATGTGCCAGCGGTTGCGGTATTCGATACGGCCTTCCATCAAACGATGGCAGCAGGTTCCTATTTGTACAGCTTACCTCTTGAATATTATGAAAAGTACGGAATTAGGAAGTATGGGTTTCATGGTACTTCACATAAATATGTATCGCAGCGTGCTGCCGAAATGATTGGCCGCCCAATTGAACAGCTTCGATTGATATCCTGCCATTTAGGGAATGGTGCAAGCATTACGGCCATAAAGGGAGGCAAATCGATTGATACATCAATGGGGTTTACTCCCTTGGCCGGTGTTACCATGGGAACGCGGTCAGGGAACATCGACCCTGCACTGATTCCTTATATCATGGAGAAGACGGGAAAAACTGCAGATGAAGTGCTGGATGTCCTGAATAAGGAAAGCGGCATGCTAGCCCTTTCCGGATTTTCCAGCGACCTGCGCGATATTCAAGTTGAAGCGGATAAAGGAAATGAGCGGGCTGAACTCGCACTTAAAGTATTTGCAGATCGGATTCACAAGTACATTGGCTCCTATTCAGCTAAAATGGGAGGTGTGGACGGCATCATTTTTACAGCGGGCATCGGTGAAAACAGTCAAACAATTAGAGGGCGTATCTTGGAGGGACTTGAGTTCATGGGGGTATATTGGGATAAGGATCTCAATCGCACCAAGGGCAAGGCAGCGTTCATCAATACACCTTATTCACCTGTCAAAGTCATGGTCATCCCAACCAATGAAGAAATCATGATTGTCAGGGATACCGTGAAAATAGCTTTGAAAGAAACTTGGAAAGCATGACTTCCTGTTTTTTATAATGGTCTCCTTATCTCTTTGGTAAGGGGGTCTTTCCAGTGAATGAAGTTTATCAATTTTCATCAGCGGAATTCGACTTCTTGTTGATATTATATATTGGCAATCCATATCCTTGAACGCCGGATCGCCCTCATCCATTCTGAGAAATGCTTCTTTCTATGGTATACTTAAGGGAGAATCCACCAATTCTGTACATAGGAGGCTTGATGCATGGAATTCACGAACCGGGAAATGAAAGTTTGGAATGAAATTAGTGAATGGCAGGAAAAACTCTATCAATATGAGCCAACAGATCTTGCTGCATTGTATGATAAATGGTTGGAGCAGGGGTTTGCCCTGCTACCGGAAAACGTCCAACAACAGTTTTTTGAAAAGCTTGATACTTGGCTTTTTCATTTGCATGCCATGGTTCAGAGCTCACAAGTTCAAATAGATGCAAGAGAGCGGATTTTAGCATCTGCGCGCGTGTTTAATGAAGAAATCGAAACGTTGAGTGATTTGAATCACTTATCGATCGACCAGTTGAATTACATAGCCAATCAGCATATCGCTAAGCATCGCTTATATTCTTTTGCACAAGGCGGGATGAGCGGATCAGGAGGCCTGCTTTTGCTGGGGAGCGATATTCCGGCCATGACCGTCATCAATGTCAGGATCGTACAGCTGATTGCGATGTCTTATGGTGTCGAGGTGAATACACCGTTTGAAATGATGCTGGCCCTTAAGGTATTCAATGCAGGAGCGATGCCAAAGAGGCTCCAAGGAATAGCCTGGGAAGAATTGATCCGTGAGGTACAGACAGCAGAAGATGACTATTTTTATTTAGGAATCGAAGAATTGACAAACCCTACATGGATGGAACAGCCGCTCAAGCAGCTGTTGAAAGCATTTTCCATTGCCGTTTTCCGCAAAAAACTGGTTCGGGGCATACCGTTCATCAGCATGGCCATCGGGGCTGGATCCAATTATCAAATGACCCGGAATGTCAGTGAATTTGCCCAGAAGTTCTATCAATATCGTTATTTACTGGAAAAGAAGGCTGATGGAGAATGAGTGTCAAGAATCATAAAAAAGCCGTCACGGAGGCAGTTCGCTGCATGGTGATAACCGTCAGCGATACGCGCGATGAAGAAAAGGATAAAAGCGGGGCACTGATGAAGGAATTATTGAAATCGAGTGGTCATGAAGTGACGGAATATGTAATCGTTAAGGATGAGCGGAAGGCGATTCAGGATGCGGTCACTTCTGGCAGTCAAAGCGGCATGGTTGATGTCATATTAACAAATGGGGGCACTGGCATCGCCAAAAGGGATGTAACGATCGAGGCGGTCAAAGAATTGATGACCAAGGAAATACCCGGTTTTGGCGAGATTTTCCGTATGCTCAGCTATCAAGAGGATATCGGGGCGGCTGCCATTCTATCCAGGGCAATTGCCGGAGTCGTGAACAACAAAGCGGTTTTTTCCACCCCAGGTTCATCAGGGGCGGTTCGGCTTGCAATGAATAAATTGATACTTCCGGAATTGGGACATGTCGTCGGTGAACTTCGCAAGGATTTATAAGAGGGATGCAAAAAAAGCCACAGTTTTAAACTGTGGCTTTTTTTGCATGGAATAGGCCTTAATTATGCATCTTTTCCGTCACGGCTTGATTGGCACGATACCAAAGCCATAAATCATTGATGATGGAAGCAAGTTCCGCAATTTCAGAATTGAGCTGGCATGATTTGGCGAAATTACTCTCATCGGAGAGCTGAAACTGCTTTCGGTTTATCGTGGATTCCAGTTCCTTGATGCGGTCCGGGATGCTTCCCCTGATATTCTCCCAATGTACGAGTATTTGCTGCTGCTCGCCTTTTGTATATTCATCCCACTCCAGATTCAAATCAGGAATGGAGATGCCGAGCCTTTCATCATAGATAAATAGTTCTCTCATATGCCCTCCGCTTTTCGATTTATCATACTCCTAGTTTACTATATTCTCGCGGAAGCATCCAATGTGTAAATTCCCTGAAAATAATAGGGGATTATTTAGCGAAATCTTTAAAATACCCCTTGTATTTCATTAATAAAGATGATAAAGTACTAATCATAGAATGAATAAAAATAACAAACGATGAATTTTTATTCACACGAAAGGACGATGGAAATGGAAAATCAAAAAGTTGTTTTAGCATATTCCGGAGGTTTGGATACTTCCGTTGCAATTAAATGGTTACAAGATCAAGGGTACGAAGTTGTGGCATGCTGCTTGGATGTCGGAGAAGGAAAAGATTTGGATTTCATTAAGGAAAAAGCGATCACTGTTGGTGCGGTAAGTTCCTATGTCATTGATGCGAAGGACGAATTCGCTGATGAATTCGCATTGACGGCTCTTCAGGCACATACTTTGTATGAAGGGAAATATCCATTGGTATCAGCTTTATCACGTCCGCTGATCGCGAAGAAATTAGTGGAGGTGGCTGAAGCGGAAAACGCGGTTGCCGTTGCGCACGGTTGTACGGGAAAAGGAAATGACCAAGTGCGTTTCGAAGTATCAATCTCCGCATTGAACCCTAATTTGCAAGTTCTTGCACCTGTTCGTGACTGGAAATGGTCTCGTGAAGAGGAGATTGAATATGCAGCGAAAAATGGCATTCCCGTTCCGATTGGCATGGCGAGCCCGTTCTCGATTGACCAAAACCTTTGGGGAAGAAGTAACGAATGCGGAATCCTGGAAGATCCTTGGGCAGCTCCGCCGGAAGAGGCCTATGATTTGACTACAAGCCTTGAATGTACGCCAGATACTGCCGATATCATTGAAATTGGTTTTGAACAAGGTGTGCCGGTTACATTGAATGATAAAAACTATAAATTGGCTGACCTGATCGTCGAGTTGAATCAAATTGCCGGCAAACACGGAGTTGGACGTATCGATCACGTTGAAAATAGATTAGTAGGGATCAAATCACGTGAAGTCTATGAAGCTCCTGGTGCGATGACATTGATAGCTGCACACAAAGAACTTGAAGATATCACGCTTGTTAAAGAACTGGCTCACTTCAAACCGGTGATCGAGAAGAAAATGACTGAATTGATTTATGAGGGACTTTGGTTCTCTCCGCTTCAAAAAGCTTTGGCTGCATTCCTGAAAGAAACACAAGTGAATGTTACGGGTACGGTACGTGTGAAACTATTCAAAGGTCATGCGATTGTTGAAGGAAGAAAATCCGAGTACTCCCTATATGACGAAAAATTGGCTACCTATACAAAAGCGGACGAATTCGATCATGATGCAGCAGTTGGATTCATTAAGCTATGGGGACTTCCAACGAAAGTGAACAGCATGGTCAATAGCAAGAAGGTGACCGTGTGAGCAGCAAGCTTTGGGGAGGAAGATTTACGAAATCTGCCGAAGAATGGGTAGATGAGTTCGGAGCTTCCATTTCCTTTGACCAGGAACTTGTCCTTGAAGATATTCAAGGCAGTTTAGCTCATGTAACCATGTTAAAGCAATGCAGCATTTTACCTGAAGAAGATGCGGATCAGATCATTGCGGGTCTGAAAAGTTTACAGGAAAAAGCTGAGAAGGGTGAATTGACTTTTAAGGTTGAGATGGAAGATATCCACCTCAACCTGGAAAGTATGCTAATAAGCGAAATCGGTCCAGTTGGCGGAAAGCTTCATACAGGAAGAAGCCGTAATGACCAAGTTGCAACCGACCTTCATTTGTATATGCGGAACCAAACGAAAGTGATTCTGGAACTCATCAATGATTTGCAAATAGCGATTTTGGGACAATCCAAGAAAAATGTGGAAACACTGATTCCAGGTTATACACATTTACAGCGTGCACAGCCCATTTCGTTTGCCCACCATTTAATGGCCTATTTTTGGATGCTTGAGCGTGACAAGCAGCGCTTCACCGAGAGTTTCAAAAGAATCAATATTTCTCCATTGGGTGCTGGGGCATTAGCTGGGACGACTTTCCCGATTGACCGTGCCCTCAGTGCGGAGCTATTGGGGTTTGAGGGAATATACGAAAACAGCCTTGATGCGGTAAGTGATCGTGATTTTGCCATTGAATTCATGAGCAACAGCGCGACAATGATGATGCATTTATCCCGTTTCAGCGAAGAAATCATTCTCTGGTCAAGCCAGGAATTCCAATTCATTGAATTGGATGATGCGTTTTCCACTGGAAGCAGCATCATGCCCCAAAAGAAAAACCCTGATATGGCGGAATTGATCCGTGGTAAAACAGGACGGGTTTATGGGAACCTAACCGGGTTATTGACTGTTTTGAAAGGACTGCCGCTTGCTTATAACAAAGATATGCAAGAAGATAAAGAAGGCGTTTTTGATACGGTTAAGACCATTGTTGGTTCACTTAAAATATTTGCCGGCATGATTTCAACGATGAAAGTGAAAACGGACGAAATGGAAAAAGCAACAAAAAATGACTTCTCGAATGCGACGGAATTAGCTGATTACCTGGCTTCAAAGGGAATGCCTTTCCGTGAGGCGCACGAAGTGGTCGGGAAGCTTGTATTGTTCTGTGTCCAGAATGGCTGCTATTTAGTCGACCTGAGCATTGAACAATTCCAGGAAGCTTCCGAGTTGTTTGATCAGGATATTTATGATGCATTAAATCCTTATGAGGCAGTTAAACGCCGTAACAGTGCGGGCGGTACAGGTTTTGCCCAAGTCCTGCTGGCGATTGAAAAAGCGGAAAAACTGGTAAGTGAATAACAGGAAAAAGCTCGTTCACCAATTTGGCGAACGAGCTTTTTATCATTTTCTCTTATTGATTCGTACGCACGACCATTACATCACAGTTTGAATGGCGAACGATGCCTTCCGACACGCTGCCGATAAGGAAACGTTCGACTGCATTAAGGCCTGTTGCACCGCAGACAATTAAATCGATCGAATGCTTTTTAGCTAAATCCCTTGGAATTTGAACTTTAGGAGAACCATAGGCAACTTCTGTTTGGACCTTTGTAATCCCGGAGGCAATGGCTTCCGTTTTATACTTGTCCAATAGCTCATTGGCAAAGGTTTCAGAGTGATCACGGATAGTCATATCATAAGCTTCGACAGTAGGGAAATTCCTTGTATCCACGATGTGTGTGAGCACAAGGGTAGCGTCACTGAGTTTTGCTAAGTAGATGGCCTTTTTTAAGGCCCACTCTGCTTCTTCCGAGCCGTCCACTGCTACAAGAATATTTTTATAATCTATACTATTCAAGTGAATCTCCTCCTTCTATTTCATTCCTATTATACAATGATTTACCTTATGGATCTGATTTCAATTGTAACAAATTAGCGAATGTTTATGCCAATAATCTGGAAATTATATGATTCCAACCTTTTTATGATGTGATGAATCATTGCATGACGAATATCTATTCTTTTTAGCTTATTTGTTTATTTATGGTAACCTCTAATGTGAGAGGGGAGTTTTTTTCTTTGAGTGTTTCAAAAATAGTAAACTATGCATTATATTTATACGTGCTTTTGTATGCTTTGATCTATTGCATTTTTATTTCTTACATCAATTTTGTACATGCTACGATCAGTTTAATGAGTATATCAGCACTGCTGCTTCCATTTATTCTATTACTATTTTTTCAAAGGATTTCATGGAAATATACCAATAAGCATAATAAAAGGAAACCCAAAATTAGATTTATAGTCATATCAAGCCTTGGCTTTGCCCTTCTGGTTTTTTGTGTGGTTATGTTAGGGGTAAATGAATCTGAATCAAGGTTCACCACTGAAAGATGGTTAAATGATGTTGGAGGGAGAGTCTACCTGGTAGATGACTTAATCAATGAACATGAATTGATAGGCATGACAAAAGATGAAGTGTTCACGCTTTTAGGGTCTCCAACAGAAACGGAATACTTTAAAGAGGAAGATAATGTTGTTTATTATCTCGGTGACGAGAGGGGAATCATAAGAATAGATAGTGAATGGCTGGTCATTTGGTTTGACGGCAGTGATAAAGCAATGAAGTATGAACTGCGGACCGATTAGTTGATATGTTGAATAAATACCCCCGTCTTAAATGAAGGCGGGGGTATTCGGATTTCGTTATATTAAATGGTTCATGCATTATCACTTTATGATTTGCAGGCTCTTCGGGAATTTGGTCAAAACCTCACAGCCGGCATCGGTGATCAATAGATCATCTTCAACCCTGACACCTGCAACATTTGGAACATATATGCCAGGTTCGATGGTATAAACCATTCCGGATTGAAGTTCGAGTGAATTCGTTTCAGTCAAGGATGGATACTCATGGACACTGATCCCAAGTCCGTGGCCGAGCCTGTGCGGGAAGAATTCACCGTATCCTTTATCCCTGATGATGTTTCTGGCCGTCAAGTCTATCTCGGAACAGGATACACCAGGTTTACTGGCTGCAACGGCAGCTTCTTGTGCTCTACGTACAGTTTCATATATTTCTGCCTGTTTATCATTGATATCTCCGTAAGCAACCGTTCTAGTAATGTCAGAGCAGTACCCTTCATGAACGACGCCAAGGTCAAAGAGGACAAGGTCGCCGCGCTGAACCTTCGTATTCCCAGGTGTGCCATGCGGGGAAGCGCCATTTTTACCAGTCAGGACCATGGTGGAGAAAGACATTTGGCTCACTCCAGCCTTTTTCAATTCGTATTCAATCGCTGCAAGGATTTCCATTTCCGTTTTACCTTCATGAATTTCGCTGACACCCACTTCAATCGCAAAGTCGGCAAGGCGGCATGCTTCACGGATTTTGACCATTTCATCTTCCGATTTGATCATTCGCATCTTTTGAAGTTTTTCTTCTGCGGAAACAAGCTTCGGTGCTCCGAAGTGTTGTTGGACCTTTTCATAACGTTCCACATTCATATGCTCTTTTTCAATGGCCATTGTATGAATGGTTAAACCGCGATCCTTGACTGCCTGTTTAACTTTTTCCCAAGGGTTTTCAATGTCGGTGTAACCGATGACATCTCCATCCCATCCAGCTTGTTTAGCATCCGGAACTTCCATCTGCGGGCAGACAAGGAAAGGTTCGGCATTTGCAAAAATGGCAAGTGCCAGCAGTCTTTCATGAGGATCACTAAAAAACCCGCTCAAATAGAAGATGCTCTCTGTAGATGTAAGTAAAGCGGCTTCAGCCTCATTCGCCTGTAGCCAAGTTTGTAGTTCTTTCAAACGTTCATTCATGACGGTACCTCCATTAATAAGATATAATTACCTTAGCAATATTTAAAAGTATAGTAAATGGGAAAGGCCTAAGAAAGCTACATAAAAAAATTGTTGGTATGGGAAGGGAGCATCAAAAATGAAAGTATCTTTTCATGGACATGCAGTTGTAAAAGTCGAAACGAATGGTAAAACGATTTTAATCGATCCATTCATTACTGGAAACGAATTGACCGATTTGAAGGTGGAAGATGTGAAACCGGATGTGATCATCTTAACACATGGCCATAATGACCACGTCGGTGATACGGTTGAATTGGCCAAAAGGCATGATGCGCTTGTAATCGGCATTGCAGAGATTGCCGATTACCTGGGTGATCAAGGGGTCAGGACCCACGGGATGAGCATCGGCGGAGCTTTCGAGTTCGACTTTGGAAAAGTGAAACTGACGCCAGCTTTCCATGGAACGGGATTCAATAATGGAGAGGGGCAAATCATTTATTTAGGAATGCCTGCTGGAATATTGCTTACGATAGAAGGGAAAACGATCTATCATGCAGGGGATACAGCGGTATTTTCCGATATGAAACTGATCGGGGAACGACATCCGATTGACTTGGCATTCTTGCCTATCGGCGACAATTACACCATGGGCCCGGAAGATGCAGCACTTGCAGCGAAATTCCTTCAAGCCAAACAAGTCGTGCCGATTCATTACAATACTTTCCCTGTCATCAAACAGGATCCTGAAAAATTCCTCGACCTGCTTGAAGAGGAAAATGGACTGATCATGGAAGCCGGGGATGAAATAGACTTTTAAAAGGAGCGGGAGCCTGCAGGGGCTTCCGTCAGACTATAGATAGGCTCGATGATAATGGAGTGTGTCGACAGTTTTTTTAGGTTTGTAAAATTTGACCGTTTCTTTCCACTGCAGGCACTCGCTTTCCGCGGGCGGTCCGGGAGCCTCCTTGGCGCTTATGCGCCTGCGGGGTCTCCCTTGGACCCGCATTCCCGCAGGAGTCTCGCACACCCGCTCCAATCAACTCTGCATTAAAACTAAGAGAGAAACCCAATTGCCCTCAGTTTTGGAAGGTTTGTAAGTTGACTTTTTCTTTCTCCATTCAGACTTAACAATTTATATCCGCCTTTACTAAAGACTTTTTGTTTTTTATTAGAAAAGGAGTACTTTAGGAAAATAAGTCAAGTTCATTATTTTACATATACACTTCCGTATATCTCATTATCGAGATAGCGTCCAGTTTCCAAAATCTAATGCATGGGTAAGTCGTGGTTGTTGGTGCGTTTGTCTGCACCGCTGTGGACCAAGTGATGATTGGTGTTTTACCAATACTACTGCTTCCTGTTTTTCTTGCAAACTACCTCGTACAGTGAGTTTCTYTTCTAAACTTCATTTTTATTTCTGATACTTCTTTATTATCTGTCTGTTTAGAATCATTTTCCTCTCCATTGACTGCCACTTTAGTACCTGCTTCGGAACATCCATCTATAGTTAGGGCGCTCAAAGCAACTATTATTGAATTGATATGTTTAACAAAACTCCTCCTGATGTATATCGAGTAAATTCACTCCTCTTTTATGAAAAAAGAATCCATACAAAGTGAATCTATCTGAAAGTAAACTCTCGCTCAGCAGCCAAGTCTTTTTTCCTTTCGCAGGCATAAAATGAATAGATGAAAAAAAAGGGGGGATTGGATGAAACAGAGGTTATTACTGTGTTTGCTTTTATGCGGTGTGATGCTGTATTATGCCGTGCCGCGCTTGTCGTTGGAAAGTGGCGGTCTGGAGGGTCTGTTTGCCGGCTCCTGGCTGTTGTTTGCATTGTTGGCGGTAGCTGGAAACTTGACGGGCATACTATATTCTCCTAAGAAACAAAAGGTAAAGCGCCAGCCGGAATACAAAAGGTTGCGCCAATACTAGTAGTTGTTTGATAAACTGGGCTCTTTGACCTTATAATGGGTAATAGGAATACCGTGAAAAGGGTGAAGCGCTTGGCTACAAAGCATGAACAAATATTGAAACATATCGATGGGCTCCCTGTTGGCGAGAAGATTTCCGTCCGTCAAATTGCGAAAGCATTGAATGTTAGTGAAGGTACGGCATACCGGGCAATTAAAGAGGCGGAGAACCAGGGCTACGTGAGCTCGATTGAGCGGGTAGGCACGATCCGCATTGAGAAAAAGAAAAAAGAGAATATTGAAAAGCTCACTTTTGCAGAGGTAGTCAATATTGTTGACGGACAAGTTCTTGGAGGTAAAACGGGACTTCATAAGACATTAAATAAATTCGTCATCGGGGCGATGAAGCTGGATGCCATGATGAGATATACAGGGGCAGGAAACCTGCTGATCGTCGGGAACCGTACACAGGCCCATGAGCACGCGTTAAAAGCGGGTGCAGCGGTGCTGATCACTGGGGGGTTCGATACTGAAGAGCCTGTTAAAAGGTTAGCCGATGAATTGGAGATGCCTGTCATCTCAACGAGTTACGATACGTTTACCGTCGCAACGATGATCAATCGGGCGATTTATGACCAATTGATCAAAAAGGAAATCTTGCTGGTGGAGGATATTTTGACACCCGTACAGGAAACGACCTTTTTGACCGTGGGTGACCGGGTTCAGACCTGGCATGAACTGAATCAGGAATCGGGGCATAGCCGTTTCCCTGTTGTCGATGACAATATGAAGGTTCAAGGAATGGTCACATCAAAAGATATCATCGGACAGGAAGAGATGACGCTCATCGATAAGGTGATGACGAAAAACCCGATGACCGTAGGCGATAAAATGAGTGTGGCATCTTCTGCACATATGATGGTTTGGGAAGGGATCGAGTTAATCCCGGTCGTGAATGACAGTCATATCCTAAAGGGTATCGTGAGCAGGCAGGATGTGCTGAAGGCATTGCAAATGAGTCAAAGGCAGCCCCAGGTCGGCGAAACGATCGACGATACGATCACCAGCCAGCTTGTGATGACTTCGAATCGCGGCAAGGGCGAGGAAGTGTATAACTATGGAGTCACCCCGCAGATGACCAATTACCTTGGTACCATTTCAAGCGGTGTGTTCACGACATTGGTCACCGACTCGGCAAATCGAGCACTTAGAAGCTATAAGCGCGGTGACTTGGTCGTGGAAAACATGACGATCTACTTCATCAAGCCAGTCCAGATCGACAGTACGCTTGAAATCCATCCGCGTGTCCTTGATGTAGGACGTAAATTCGGAAAAGTCGATGTCGAGGTGTTTAACCAAGGCAAGCTTGTCGGCAAGGCGATGTTGACTTGTCAATTGCTGGACCGATCATGAAAAATAAAAAGGATAATCGAAATTCGATTATCCTTTTTGATTTGCAGCTTCTTCGATTGCATGCGGCAAATAAAATTTATACATTTTATAGCCACCCCAAATACTGAATAAGCCAACGAAGATGAAAACGGCGGCAATGATATAAGTGATGGTCGTGTGGAATAGAAAAAGCTGATTGATTCCGAATAGTGCGACAAACGCACCGAGGGCAATGGAAGACTTCCCTGAAATCCACTTTTTCTCCATCGGCATTCTGGTTCGGACCGATTTGATTTTATAAAACAGATAGACCCCTAGTGAAAGAACGATCAAGGTGACAAGAATAGGCATCGTTTGAAATTCCCCCAATTTAACATATGTACCTTTTTATTGTAGCGGGAAATGAAAGAGAATGCCACAGTAAACAAGATGAGACTTCCTATTTCCGCAATTTTTTGATTAAATGAAATATATCATCTTTATAAGGCTCGATAATACATATGTTAAGGGGAGATCAATATGAAAGCTGAAATATTAGCAGATATAAAGCGTTATGATACTATCATTCTCCATCGTCATGTCCGTCCAGATCCGGACGCTTATGGTTCACAGGGGGGATTGGCGGAAATCCTGAAAGCATCTTTCCCCGAAAAGCGAATTTATACGGTCGGAAAAGAGGAACCGTCATTGAATTATTTAAGAAGGCTCGATGTGATTTCGGATGAAACATATCAAGGTGCCTTGGTCATCGTTTGTGATACCGCAAATACGGACCGGATTTGTGATGCACGTTACACGACGGGGGATAAACTGATTAAAATCGATCATCATCCTAATGAAGATCCATATGGGGATATGCGTTGGGTCGATACATCGGCAAGTTCCACAAGTGAAATGATTTACGAGTTTTACCAGTTCGGTAAAGAGCAGGGCTTGAAGATGAGTGATGAAGCGGCACGCCTTCTATATGCAGGCATTGTTGGCGATACAGGTCGTTTCCTATTCCAAAGCACGACTGAAAAGACATTTGCCTATGCCAGTGAATTGATTCACTATTCGTTCTCCCGCCCGCAGTTATATCAGGAGATGTATGACGTCGAGGAAAGCATAGTCCGGTTGAATGGATATGTGCTGCAGCATTTTGAAATCCTTCCATATGGAACGGGGAAAATGRTCATCACGAAAGATATACTTGAAAAATTCAATGCTTCCACATCTGAGGCATCGCAGCTCGTTTCCTCGCTAGGTTCGATTAAAAATGTTAAGTCATGGGTCTTTTTCATTGAARAGGATCAAGAAATCAGGGTTCGTTTCCGTTCTAAAGGACCGGTCATCAATACGATTGCCCGTAAATATAACGGCGGAGGCCACCCGTTTGCAGCAGGGGCTTCGATCTATTCTTGGGATGAAGTGGATAATATCCTTGCCGACATGGAAGAGTTGAATAAAGCGGAATGATAAAATTTAAAGGCTCTTTWCGTAAAGATTGTTGTTTTTAAACGAAACTATTTAAGGTTGATTGGAGCGGAAGTGCGAGACTCCTGCGGGAGCAGCGGGACAGGTGAGACCCCACAGGCGTTTACGCCGAGGAGGCTCACCGCCCGCCCCGCGGAAAGCG
>NZ_JBFUIQ010000092.1:0-15674 GCF_056401795.1 Peribacillus sp. P4_D6 | reverse complement strand
GATGATGGGCGGCCAAAACGGAGGCCAGCCACCAGGCATGATGATGGGCGGCCAAAACGGAGGTCAGCCACCAGGCATGATGATGGGCGGCCAAAACGGAGGTCAGCCACCAGGYATGATGATGGGCRGCCAAAACGGAGGTCAGCCACCAGGCATGATGATGGGCGGCCAAAACGGAGGCCAGCCACCAGGCATGATGATGGGCGGCCAAAAYGGAGGTCAGCCACCAGGTATGATGATGGGCGGTCAAAACGGAGGCCAGCCACCAGGCATGATGATGGGCGGCCAAAACGGAGGTCAGCCACCAGGCATGATGATGGGCGGTCAAAACGGAGGTCAACCAGGCATGATGATGGGTGGTCAAAACGGAGGTCAACCAGGAATGATGGGTGGTCAAAACGGAGGTCAGCCAGCAATGATGGGCGGTCAAAACGGAGGTCAACCAGGCATGATGATGGGTGGTCAAAACGGAGGTCAATCAGGCATGATGATGGGTGGTCAAAACGGAGGTCAACCAGGAATGATGCCGGGACAATTTGGCGGTCAGCCGGACATGATGCGCGGACAGCTTGGGGGGCAACCTGAAGCTATGTTACCTGGACAAATGGGAGGCCAGCCAGGCCAATTCGGGGGCGTGCGTGCACCTGAAACATTTGGGATACCAACATATGTAGATGAAAGCGATGACTACTAATCATCAAGGAGACAGTGTTTTTAACACTCGTCTCCTCTCTTATTTAAATCGTAAGCCAAAGAATGTCCACCATATCCAAAGCAGTGTCTATTTAATAACTTTTGAAAAAGGTCATTCAATGATCCTTAAAGGGTTTGACAGTTTTGAAAAATGGGATCGACAAAGAGAACTGACTTCTTTATTAAAACAAAAGGGATTTCAACAAACGTATTATATTCATCAGAATCTAATGCCCTTTCAATTTAAAGGGAAGTGGTATGGCAGTATGGACTATTTTCCGCCGAACAAGAAAAAATTCAGGTTTTCCAATGATAAGGACCGCTTAGAAGGCATTCAGTTACTGGAAAGCTTCCATGATGTGTCGGAAAATCTCTCCATTAACGCGCCTGTGTTCAATCAATCAAAAAAGTGGAAAGAACGCTTATCACTATTTAAAAAGAACTTTTCTTATGTTCGGCAATATGTTTCCGAAGATATTATCAAGGAATGGATTAGATGGGGGGAATGGTCGCTAGAGGGGTTTGATAAATATCAGTCTTTATGGGATAAGGAAAAGAAAGTCATCATTCATGGTGATTGTGCCCACCATAATTTCTTGCGGAGAGCGGACGGCACTTTGACTTTAATCGATTTTGACTTAATGGCAAATGCCCCGAGGTGCATTGATTATTTACAGTACGCAAATCGAATTTCGCCACATCTGGAAGATGCGGCCAACAAGCTGTGGGAAGTGCCGCAATTGCAAAGGTATCAGTCAGACCTGGCCTTTTTACATGCTTTAACTTACCCTACCGATATCTTCCGTGAATGGAATCGTCTTAATAAAAGTTCTTCTCAGCTTCATTCGGTCTGGAAAATGACAGTGGAAGGTTTTTCGGAGCGGATGGAGATGAATGAAAAATTGGCGAATAGGATTTCTTCCCTTAATAGGAATTAAAGCGGGTTTTTGCCCGTATCTTACAGAGTACATTTCCCGTTCGACACCCATGCTAATTATGAGCGGAATATAGCTCATTCTATTGCAATGGGAGGGTTATTGGTGCAGAAAATAAAATGGGCACAGCCGCTTTATACGGTATTGGCCGCCGTCAGTTTGGTTGGATGTGCTAATAATGATACAGCGGAAAATGAAAATATCACGAATGATACAGGGTACCATGAAAAAGATGCATTGGTGCGAAACATCAATTATGAGAATATGGCGGATGGTTTATACAATAAAGATGATGCGTACAGTAAGAGTGACCGTAACTACCATGGACATGAAAGTAAGCCGCTAAAGGCAAAATCATCTTATTATAATTCTTATGAAGGCTCTTTAGCCGACAGAGTAAATGGTGTCGCCAATAAAGTGGAGCCGGTTAGCGATGCCAGGACAATCATCATGCAAGATGAAATGCTGGTAGCCTTACGGCTGGATGACTATAGCCAAGCAAATGATGTTAAACAAAGAATCAAGAAGGAGATCGGACCGCTTACCAATGGCCGTACCCTATATGTAACCACCGATGAAGGTGTCTATTTCAGGACGATGACACTTGATAACAATCTTCGGGATGGAGATACGAGGGAAATGATCATTTTGGATGCCAATGACATGTTCGATAACCTTAACATCCACGAAAATCACTTAAAATAATTTGTGGGCTGACCCGACTTGGAGTCAGCTCTTTTTGATTTTTTTCTGGTTAATAATCCTTATTTAGGTCAAACTACATAAAAAGTAAACGCCTTAAGAGGTGAGTATATTGTTTAATCAACTTAGAATCCAATTTATCATGGCACTTTTCATATTGCCATTTTGCTTAACCGTTTTTGCGGAAGAAACCGTTCAAAAGGAAAATGATCCAATTGAAAGGAAGGTCATTCTTCAGCGTATGTATTTGGATGGCGAGTTAAGTGAAGAGAAATTGACAGAAACAATTTGGTCGATGGAGGACTTTTGGGCAAAATATGAAGGATGGCAAGTAGTCGATCAAAATGAAGAGCAGATTGTCATGAAGAAAATTGAGAATGACATATCTCCGCTGTTAAAAGCGAATGGTTACCTTGGGATGAGGGAAGATGGTACATTATCCATTTTTATCGGCAGGCCTGAGCACGCCAAGATCATTCATACATTCTACCAAATAGACGTTGGTAAACTTGAAGCATACAAGCAGGAGGAACTGCAAAAAGGGATTCCGATCATGAATAAAGACCAATATAAACAGCTCATTAAAGAATATGAGCCATATTCGGTAAACTAGGGTGGGATGATATCCCACCCTTCAGACTGTAGACTGACTCGATAATGATGGAGAGTTGTCTACAGTTTTTTGGGTGTTTACCATTACCGTTGATTTCCACTGCGGGCACTCGCTTTCCGCGGGCGGTCCACCCTTTGTGTTTTTGCGCCTGCCGGGTCTCCCTTGGACGCTAGTCTTGCACGCCTGTTTCAATCAACTTTGTTTTAAACAGTGAGGTGACACCCGGAATTCCTCGTGAATAGACTTTGCCGATTATGAAATAACTTTTAATGAACAACACCCCCTTTTTATGATAAAATGAGAGGTACAGCAAAATCAGGGAGAGAATTAATTTGTATGATTATATAAAAGGCAAGGTCGATTATATTGGACCTGAATACATAGTTGTGGAAAATGGGGGGATCGGATATCAAGTGATGACGCCGAATCCTTTTATTTTTTCCGCTCAATACCAGAAAGAAATCCAAGTTTTCCTGTATCATTATGTTCGTGAGGATATGGTGGCATTATACGGATTTCAGACTCGTCAAGAAAAGGCGTTATTCACAAAATTATTGAATGTAACCGGAATCGGGCCGAAGGGTGCCCTAGCCATATTGGCATCAGGCCAGGTTGATCAGGTGGTACAGGCGATCGAAAATGAAGATGAATCATTTTTGGTGAAATTCCCGGGAGTCGGAAAGAAAACGGCACGGCAAATGATTCTCGACTTAAAAGGGAAACTGGAGAACATTATACCGGATGCGTTTCCAAGCTTGTTTAACGAAGGCGTCACGGCTGCAATCAGTCCAAATGGTTATACGGAGGAATTGGATGAAGCCACTCTTGCATTGAAGGCTCTTGGTTATTCTGAAAAGGAAGTCCAAAAGGTAGCCAAGAAATTGCAGGCTGAAGATATGACGACCGAGCAATATATTAAGAAAGCATTGCAAATGATGTTAAGATAAGGAGTGGCGCAATGGAGGAGAGAATATTCAATCAGGAAGCCGATCTGAACGAACTGTCCTTTGAACAAAGCCTGCGGCCGCAAAACTTAAAGCAATATATCGGACAGGATAAAGTGAAAGCGAATTTGAGTGTATACATCGAGGCGGCAAGGATGCGTGAAGAAACGCTCGATCATGTACTTTTATATGGACCGCCTGGTCTTGGCAAGACGACGCTTGCCGTCATCATCGCCAACGAAATGGGTGTGAATATCCGCACGACTTCCGGTCCCGCCATTGAGCGGCCGGGAGATCTGGCGGCCATTTTGAGTGCACTTGAACCAGGTGATGTATTGTTCATTGATGAGATTCACCGTCTCCCTCGTGTCGTTGAGGAAGTGTTATATCCGGCTATGGAGGACTTCTGTCTGGATATTGTAGTCGGTAAGGGACCGGAAGCCCGTTCGATCCGGATCGACTTGCCGCCGTTCACCCTTGTAGGGGCCACGACACGGGCAGGCTCGCTGTCTGCACCGCTCAGGGACCGTTTTGGCGTATTGAGCCGTCTTGAATATTATACCGAAAACCATTTGACTGATATCATCATCCGTACAGCAAGAATCATGGATACGGAAATGGACGATCAAGCAGCGGCAGAGCTTGCAAGAAGGTCAAGGGGCACACCAAGAATAGCCAATCGGCTTTTACGGAGGGTCAGGGATTTCGCCCAGGTACGCGGTGATGGGACGATAACGGCGGAGCTTGCCGATTATGCGCTTGAATTAATGCAGGTCGACCGTTTAGGACTCGATCATATTGACCATAAATTACTTAAAGGGATCATTGAAAAATTCCGTGGCGGACCCGTGGGCCTGGAAACGATTGCGGCAACGATTGGCGAAGAGGCACATACGATCGAAGATGTGTATGAACCATATCTTCTGCAAATCGGTTTTCTTCAGCGCACCCCAAGAGGCAGGATGGCAACACAGCTTGTTTATGAGCATTTCGGCATGGAGATGCCTGAATGATGAATATACCAAAGATGGTCATGATTCTGGGTGTGATTATTTTCGTGATTGGTTTTGCGATGAAATATATCCATCTCGGCAGGCTGCCGGGAGATATTTTTCTGAAAAAGGGGAATACGACTTTTTACTTTCCTATCGTTACATCAATCATCGTCAGTGTTGTGTTGTCCGCGATTTTTTATTTGATCGGCCGTTTTAAATAATGATTACAGCTTGATAGACACGTAAGGAAGTGGAACAGATGAAATTGGATATGTTTGATTTTCATTTACCGGAGGAACTGATTGCCCAAGTTCCTTTGGAGGATAGGGAAGCAAGTAGATTGATGGTACTGGACAAAGAAACCGGTAAGCTCCAGCATGATGTATTCAGCCATATCACGGAATATATCAAACCGGGAGATTGCCTGGTGTTGAATGATACAAAAGTGCTTCCGGCCCGACTATACGGCAGTAAAGAAGGGACAGGTGCAAAGATCGAAGTATTGCTGCTTAAGCAAGAGCATGATGATGTTTGGGAAACGCTTGTGAAGCCGGCCAAGCGGATTAAGGAAGGCTCGACGATCGTTTTCGGCGATGGTAAGCTGAGTGCCGTCTGTACAGGTGTACTCGAGCATGGCGGCCGTATCCTTGAATTTAAATATGATGGCATATTTTATGAAATACTGGAGAAGCTGGGCGAAATGCCGTTACCTCCATACATCAAGGAACAACTCGATGATCAGGACCGCTATCAAACCGTTTATGCGCGGGAACGGGGATCTGCAGCGGCACCTACCGCTGGCCTGCATTTTACGGAGGATTTGCTTGAGAAAMTTAAAGGGATGGGTGTCCACATCGCCTTCATCACGCTGCATGTCGGGCTTGGTACATTCCGTCCGGTAAGTGTCGACGATATTGACAGCCATGAAATGCATTCGGAATTTTATCAAATGACGGAAGGCACTGCCAGATTACTGAATGACGTGAAGGAAAAAGGCGGGAAAATCATTACGGTCGGCACTACGTCCACAAGGACATTGGAAACGATTGCGTCCCGTAATGATGGGGTTTTCAAGGAAGAGAATGGCTGGACGAGCATCTTCATTTATCCTGGTTATGAGTTCAAAGGGATCGATGCGATGATAACGAACTTCCATTTGCCTAAATCGACTTTAATCATGCTTATTTCTGCACTTGCAGGCAGGGAGCATGTCCTTCATGCCTATGAAGCGGCTGTGGAAGAAAAATACAGGTTCTTTAGCTTTGGAGATGCAATGTTAATTAAGTAATATAAGAGTGAGAAGCTCTTGAAGGGAGTTATTGCGTTGACTGCAATACGATATGAGTTAATCAAAACATGTAAACAGACAGGGGCACGGCTAGGCCGGGTCCATACGCCGCATGGTTCTTTTGAAACACCGGCATTTATGCCGGTTGGAACGATGRCTACTGTCAAAACGATGTCCCCGGAAGATTTGAAACAAATGGGGGCAGGCATCATCCTGAGCAATACGTACCACCTATGGCTGCGTCCAGGGCATGAAATCATCAAGGAAGCTGGCGGATTGCATAAGTTCATGAACTGGGATCGGGCGATTTTGACCGACTCAGGCGGCTTTCAAGTCTTCAGTTTAAGCGAATTCCGCAAAATTGAAGAAGAGGGTGTGCATTTCAGGAACCATCTGAATGGCGATAAATTATTTTTATCTCCGGAAAAAGCGATGGAAATACAAAATGCGCTTGGCTCCGATATCATGATGGCCTTTGATGAATGTCCGCCATTTCCGGCGACTGAAGAATATATGAAGAAGTCGGTTGAACGGACATCGCGCTGGGCGGAACGCTGTTTGAATGCACATGAGCGTCCAAATGACCAAGGGTTGTTCGGGATCGTTCAAGGCGGGGAGTTTGAAAATCTTCGCAAACAAAGTGCAAAAGACCTTGTCTCCCTTGACTTCCCGGGTTATGCTATTGGAGGACTATCCGTAGGGGAACCGAAGGATATCATGAACCGCGTCCTTGAGTTTACAACTCCGCTGCTGCCATCTGACAAACCGCGCTATCTTATGGGAGTCGGTTCACCGGACTCATTGATCGATGGTGCACTCCGTGGTGTTGATATGTTTGACTGTGTACTGCCAACGCGAATCGCGCGTAATGGTACGCTCATGACGAGCAATGGGCGGTTGGTTGTGAAAAATGCGAAGTATGCACGCGATTTCGGTCCAATCGATGAAAATTGCGATTGCCATGTTTGCAAGAACTATAGCCGGGCATATATCCGCCACTTGATTAAATGTGAAGAAACCTTTGGAATTCGCCTTACGACTTACCATAATCTTCATTTTCTGTTAAACTTGATGGAACAGGTCAGACAAGCTATTCGAGAAGATCGTCTTGGAGACTTTAGGGAAGAGTTTTTTGAGCAGTATGGTTTCAATGAACCAAATGCGAGAAACTTCTAATTCCATAAATATTTTAATGAACGAAAGGAGTGAATATACTTAAATGGGTTCTTTAACACAAATACTTCCGTTGATTTTAATGTTCGTATTGTTCTATTTCTTATTGATCCGTCCGCAGCAAAAACGCCAAAAGACTACGCAAAACATGCAAAGCAGTCTGAAAAAAGGTGATAAAGTTGCTACTATCGGCGGAATGCACGGAACAATCGATGCAATCGATGACCTGAAAATCGTCATTAAATCACCAGACGGCACAAAACTGACTTTTGACCGTGCAGCAATCCGTGAAATTACGGAAAGCGCACCGAATAAGGAAGTATCCGTATAAGACAAACGAAAACCGGGCCATGTGCCCGGTTTTTTTTTGCTGTTTTTTTAATCGGTGCGGGAGTCGGAACTCATGTTGACCCCAAGAACGCCGCCCATCATGGCTGTAATCACAAAACAGCCATAGTATATCCATTGCTTGATGGTGAAAAGGGCATCGTGACCTAAATATTGAAAAAGGAACACGACCAACAGATAAAGCAGCCCAGTGCTTCCGCCCAAGAATAATCCTTGCTTTTTCCCTTTGCCTCCTGATATGAATCCACCAATGAACAGCGATAAAAAGGACACGATCATGACCACGTATGTCAGGGATGATTCCGTCAGTGAAGTGAAACGAAGAAGGATGGAAACGATTAAACTAGCAATCATCGCTATGGCAAAGATGGAGCCTACGCCATAAATTACGGCGACACTCATTTTTTTAGTTTCGATGGGTATTCCTCCTTTTTAAAAGGCTGATACGTAAAGCCTGTTTATGTGTTTGTACAAGCATATTCCCGATATCGAACCTTTAGACCAGGTTTAAGAAGCTTCACGTGAAATTAGAAAAGATTATGGAGTAATTTTTCAATTCCCAAGCCATGCTATGGATGAAGGAAGTGTTGTTGAAGTGGATATCTATCTAGGGATTATATTTCGAACGACGGTAATCTATCTGGTCATCTGGTTCCTTTTTCGAATGATGGGTAAGCGGGAAGTTGGGGAATTGAGCGTTCTCGATTTAGTGGTATCTATCATGATAGGGGACATTGCTGTGCTATCCTTTGAAGATTTGGAAAAACCGTTTATCCGACAGACTATCCCAATGTTTGTCCTCGCATTCCTCCAAATCACATTGGCCTTTGCCTCATTGAAAAGTGTCAAATTACGCAATCTCATGGACGGTAAGCCGCAGATCATCATTGATCAGGGGAAAATAGATGAAAAAGCGATGCGCAGACAACGATATAATTTTGATGACTTATTGACCCAGCTTCGTGAACAAGGAATTATTGATATAAACGAAGTGCAATTTGCCATCCTTGAAACTTCAGGAAAGCTCTCGGTGATTAAAAAAAGCGTCGAAGAAGGGTTGGAAAGTCAGGTACCATTCCCGCTGATTGTCGATGGAGAGATACAGGGAAAAAACTTGGATAAAATTGGGAAAAACCATGTTTGGCTTCTGAATCAGTTAAAAGAACATGGAGAAACGAAGGTTAAAGAGATTTCGATTTGCGGGTACATAGATGGCCAATTTTACATCGATAAAAATGAAATGAAGAAATGACCGAAGCCTTTGAGTGCTTCGGTTCATTTTATTTCCAAGCTAATTTTGACAAAAAGCCGCCCACTACAGGAATCCTGATCAGATCGGCCTTTTTTATGCTGCCGGTCATGAGCAGGAAAAATGTGAACAGCAGGATAACGACGGTTACGGAAAGCAAAAGCCGTATCCCGATAGGCTGTGAGGAGAGCGGGAATTGATAAAGATAATAACCGCCCCATCCTGAAATTAAAGCAAGGACCAGGGCTGACATATAGCTTCGGAAATGAAGCGTGAAAGGGACGACCTTCAGCACGGTTGAAAAATGCAGGAAAGTAACGAGCATCGTACCGACAGCTATCCCGATTGCGGCTCCCATGATCCCGAAACTTTCCTTTGAAGCCAGCAGCCAGATCACACCGATTTTAAGGATGTTCCCAGCCAGGCTGTTGAACATTGCGGCCTTTGCAAGGTCCAGTGCTTGCAGCATGGATTGCAGCGGATATTGAAAATAATAAAGGATGAAAAAAGGTGCCAGGAATTTAATGAAAACGGCAGCATGCGAAGATCCATACATGACTTGCAATATCGGTTCAGCAAAGATGAACAGAATGACGATAGCTAAACAGCCTGTGATAAAGGTGATTTTCAGGGCTTGTTGAAGCCTGTGTTCAACGAGTAAAAAGTTTCCGGTCGTACGGGCTTCGCTCACTGCCGGGACAAGTGCAGTCGCCAATGATGATGTAACGAAGGAAGGAAGCATGAGTAAAGGCAGAGCGTATCCAGTCAACTCCCCGTATTGACTGGTGGCTGCGGCCGCGGTGACTCCGGCAAGTGCCAAACTCTGGGCGACCACTATCGGTTCGAAAAACCACGATACCGATCCAATCATCCTGCTTCCGGTGGTAGGAAGGGCAATCCCCATCAATTCGGTGAACGTTCCTTTTCCGGATTTGACATTATTGAAGAAACCCTTTCTGAACTTAAAATGTTTCTTTATTTTAAAGCTGGTCAATAAGTAAATGAGAGAAACGAGCTCACCGATAATCGATGCAAGCATTGCCCCGGCTGCCGCATATTCGATTCCATATGGTAAAAAGGCCTTGGTCAGGACGGCTATGAAAGTGATTCGGGCCACCTGTTCGATAACTTGTGAGAAAGCGAAGGGCTTCATATTTTGCTTGCCTTGGAAATAACCGCGCAGTACGGATGAAATGGCAATGATCGGTACGATTGGGGCAATCGCCATGAGCGGCCATAACGTCCGTTCGTCCGTGAATAGGTATTCTGATAGAACCGGTGCGAAAAGCAGCATCGCAGGAGTGAAAATCATCGATAGAGTAAAGGTGCAGGCCAAAGAGACGACAAGGATTTTCTTGATTTTCCGTTCATCACCCCTGGCATTGGCTTCGGCCACGTATTTCGAAATGGCGATTGGCAGGCCCAACTGGGTTATGTTCACGACGAGAAAGAGTGTCGGTAAAGCCATCATATATAAACCAACGCCTTCTTCGCCGATGAAGCGGGCGATGACAATACGGTTAATGAAACCAAGAACCCTTGTAATCAGGCTTGCGATTAATAAAATCAGCGTCCCTTTTAAAAATTTGGACATTGAACTCCCTCCCTGCCTTCTCAAAAAAGCGGTTATGCTATACAATTATCTATATGCTTGTACTTGGACAAAGCATGACAAAAGTGTTTGTTTGCGTTCTAACAAATGATAAGAAACCCTTCTAAGAAACTGCGCATTCATTTGAGAATCATGTTACTGGAGGCAAAATGATGGCAAAAAAGAATCATCCCTATCAAAGGTATTATCTAAAGGTGCGTCCATTTTTGAAGAGTAAGCGTGAGGAATTCCAAATGGTCGGATTGAATGCCGTAACAGAGGAAGACATATGGGGAACCTTAACCAAAAATAAATGGAAGCGCCCGCAGGAAAACATTCACCTTCATGAACTTGTCGCAGATATCGTGACATTTTCGAGCAACCAGTTCATGACCTTCCAAATGGTCGAAGCTTATAAATCACCAAACCTATTCGAGCCGCTTTCCGAAGAGGAACTGAAGGAGCTTTTGAAAGAATAACGTAAAGATATACTTAAATTGACAGCTGTTTGTATATGACTCATAATAGATATGGTTATGCTTTTTTTTGAAAAAGTATGGAAAGCTGTGTCTTTTTTCTCAAGAAGCATAGGGTATGCAGTTATCATTTAAACAACAAATGACGATTTTATTAACTTCAGGAACAGGCGTATTATAGAAAGGGGCCTACTGCATAATGGTAAAAAGAAGCAGGATCGTTGCGTTTTTTCTAATCGCACTTTTGATTTTCGCAGCGATGGGTACGACTTCAAAAGGAATCCTAAAGGATATCAAGCTGGGTCTTGATCTTCAAGGCGGGTTTGAAGTGTTATATGAAGTAAACCCGCTGTCAGGGGAAAAGATCACCCCGGAAGTTTTACGGGCTACAGTAAGCTCACTTGAGCGGCGTGTCAATGTGTTGGGTGTTAGCGAGCCTAACATACAAATAGAAGGGAAAGACCGGATCCGCGTACAATTGGCTGGGGTCAAAGACCAAAACAACGCTCGGGAAATCCTTTCTACACAAGCTAAATTATCCTTCCGTGATTACAACGATAAGGAAATGATGACCGGTGCCGACCTGAAAGAAGGCGGCGCGAAACAAACGTTCCAAGATAATAAACCGGTTGTCGAAGTCACGCTGAAAGACGTGAATAAGTTTAAAGAAATCACTCAAAAAATTTCCTCGATGGAAAGTCCGACCAATGTACTTGCAATCTGGCTGGATTTCGAGGAAGGTAAAGATTCCATTAAGGATACCTCTTCACAAGACAATATGATTTCAGCTCCAGCTGTCAGTGAAGTTTTCAATACGAAGAAGGTGTATATTACCGGTCAATTCACGGTGGAAGAAGCGAAAGAGCTTGCAGACCTTCTGGATGCAGGTGCCCTGCCTGTAGATTTGAAAGAAAAGTACTCCACTTCAGTAGGTGCCCAATTCGGTGCAGGTGCATTGAATGATACCATTTTTGCAGGAATCATCGGAATTGCACTTGTTTTCATCTTCATGCTTGTGTATTACCGCTTCCCGGGATTCATTGCAGTCGTCACTTTAAGCATCTACATTTTCTTGACGCTATTAGTATTTGATTGGATGAATGCGGTCCTCACGCTGCCAGGTATTGCGGCATTGGTACTCGGGGTCGGGATGGCTGTCGACGCCAATATCATAACCTATGAGCGAATCAGGGATGAATTGAAACTTGGCAGATCGGTTAAGGCAGCTTATAAAGAAGGTACCAAGAATTCACTTGCTACAATCACGGATGCCAACTTAACGACCCTGCTCGCTGCGGCCGTACTGTTCTATTATGGAACTAGCTCGGTTAAAGGGTTTGCCACCACTTTGATCATTTCGATCTTAATGAGTTTCATTACAGCCGTTTATGGTACACGCCTCTTCATGAGCCTGTGGGTGAATAGCGGGTTCCTGGACAAACGTACAGGATGGTTTGGCGTGAAGAAGAAATACATTCACGATTTATCCGAGAAAATGGACTTAATGTCATTGCCAACACGCTTTGATAAAATCGATTTCGTGAAACATCGGAAAGTTTTTTACGGCATTTCAATCGGTGTCACCATTATCGGGATCATCTTCCTGCTCGTCTTCAGATTGAATCTTGGGATTGATTTCACGAGCGGCACCCGAATCGAGATTGCGTCCAAAGACGTCTTGACGACTCAGCAAGTCAAAACCGAAATGGGCAAGGCCGGTATAGACATTGATATTAAGGATGTCAGGCCCGCTGGTAAAGGAAATACTGTCGTTCGGACAGTCGGTGTCCTCGATAAGCAAGAGATTGCTGAATTGAAGGACCATTTCAAGAAGGATTACGGAGCAGAACCGAATGTCAGCACCGTATCACCGACAGTAGGAAAAGAGCTTGCGAAAAATGCCATGTTTGCGTTAGCGATTGCCTCAATCGGAATCATATTGTATGTATCGATACGGTTTGAATGGCGAATGGYTGTACCTGCCGTAGTCGCGCTTATACATGATGCCTTCTTCATCATCACGATTTTCAGCTTGCTCCGGCTCGAAGTGGATATCACCTTCATTGCTGCGGTTCTGACGATCGTCGGTTATTCGATCAATGATACGATCGTCACCTTTGACCGTATTCGTGAAAACCTGCGCTTCAGCCGTAAAGTAAAAACCGTCGAAGAACTTGAGAACATTGTGAACATCAGTATCAGGCAAACGCTGACGAGATCCATTAACACGGTTCTGACCGTTCTTATAACGGTCATCGCGTTGATGATCTTCGGCAGTGAAGCTATTCGTAACTTCTCGATTGCTCTGTTTATCGGTTTAATATGCGGCGTGTATTCATCGCTATTGATCGCTTCCCAATTCTGGCTTGATTTGAAAATCAGGGAATTGAAGAAGAAAGGTCCGCTGAATACCGCAAAAGAAAAGAAACAAAGTCTTGAAGGACAAGTTTAATAGGTGAGAGGGGGCTGGCATGATGCCAGCCTTCTTTTTGTTGAACTAGCTTATTGAATAGGGAATTACAGCCAATTATGAGTTTAAAATAAAATTGAAACTGGTATATTCGTTTTGTATAATGAGTAGGTTGAGGGGTGAATAAATGTTAAAGCCAAAAACCCGGTGGAACTTGCGAACTGCCGATGAAAACAAAGTTGCTGTACTAGCTAAAGAGCTTCATATCACACCTTTGGTTGCAGCCCTGCTTGTGAATCGAGGCCTGGATACGATTKAAAGTGCCCGATCGTTTTTATTTGTAAAAAATCAAACTTTTCATGACCCATTTTTATTGAAGGATATGGATAAAGCAGTATATAGAATAAAAGAAGCGATTCAAAATGGAGAAAAAATACGTATATTCGGTGATTATGATGCGGACGGCGTGACATCGACCACAGTGATGATGACCGCGCTGACGAGATTGGGGGCCGATGTTGATTTTTATATCCCGAATCGGTTTACAGAAGGATATGGTCCGAATCCGATGGCATTCCGCCTTGCAGCCGAGCAAGGTGTGAAGGTATTAATAACCGTCGATACCGGAATTTCCGCAGTTGCTGAAGCGAAGCTTGCCGCCGAGCTAGGCATGGATTATATTTTGACCGATCACCATGAACCTGGACCGCAGCTGCCTGAGGCATTGGCGATCATCCATCCTAAACTTGAGGACAGTACCTATCCATTTAAAGACCTTGCCGGAGTAGGGGTCGCATTTAAGCTTGCACACGCCTTGCTTGGAGAATTGCCTGAGGATCTGCTAGAAATAGCGGCAATCGGCACGATAGCGGATTTAGTGCCTTTACAAGGGGAAAACCGCGTCATTGCTGCGAAAGGCATCGAGCAGTTACGATTGACTCGCCGCCCGGGACTTGTTGCGTTAATGAAAGTGGCGAATGTTCAGCAGGAAGCATTGAATGAAGAATCGATCGGCTTTGCCATGGCACCGAGGATCAATGCTGTCGGCCGCCTTGGAGATGCCGATCCCGCTGTTGATTTATTGATGTCCGCAAGTCTCGAAGAAGCAATGGAACTTGCTAATGAAATCAATGATATCAATAAAGAGCGGCAGGAAATGGTTGCAGCAATGGCTGAGGAAGCGATTGCTGAAGTCGAGGAAAACTTCCCGCCGGAGTCCAATGGCGTGCTCATCATCGGCAGGGAAGGCTGGAATGCCGGAGTTGTGGGGATTGTGGCCTCTAAACTTGTTGAACGCTTTTACCGGCCGACGATTGTATTGAGCTATGATCGGGATAAGGGATTAGCTAAAGGTTCTGCTCGGAGCATCGTTGGTTTCGATCTTTTTCAAAGTCTTTCCCAATGCCGTGAAATGCTGCCTCATTTCGGCGGACATCCTATGGCAGCTGGAATGACGTTGAAAATAGAAGATGTTCAGGAGCTTAGGGACCGCATGAACTTGATTGCGAAGGAAGAACTGAATGAAGAAGACTTCACACCGATTACAAACTTGGACGGTGCTACGACTTTAGCTGAAGTTTCCATTCAAACGATTCAGGAAATGAGCTTGCTTGCACCATTTGGGGTTACGAATCCCAAGCCGAAGATTTTGATAGATTCCGTACAACTTTCAAGTGTCCGTAAAATTGGTGCCAACCAAAATCACTTGAAGGTTCAGCTGGAAGATGGTGAAAAACACAAACTTGACGGTGTGGGCTTCGGTCTCGGTCATTTTGTCGATGAAATAGCTCCGCACGCTGAAGTTTCGGTGATTGGAGAGCTCTCCATCAATGAGTGGAATAATATGAAAAAGCCCCAGATCTTTGTCCAGGATGTCTCGGTGGACCATTGGCAGTTATTCGATTACCGCGGCAAGGGACAAGCAGAGAAGTGGCTTGCCGACATTCCTGCACAAAACCGGAAGATCGTCATTTTCTCGGAAGATATTTATAGCAGATATCCATTTTTGCAAAACCATCCAGACCTCGTTCATATCGAGAATGAACTGGATGCTGAGCAGCTCGACTGCTTCGAAGGGCATTTGGTACTCATGGACATGCCGCCGTCCAGGGAATATTTGAAACGGGCGGTTGCCAAAAAGAACCCTTCCCGTATCTACGCTCACTTTTCCCATGAACAGGACCATTTCTTAAGTACGATGCCGACAAGGGATCATTTTAAATGGTTTTATGCCTTCCTTGCCAAGAAGGGTCCGCTT
>NZ_JBFUIQ010000091.1:0-15819 GCF_056401795.1 Peribacillus sp. P4_D6 | reverse complement strand
CCGAACCCCTTTTGTCTACAAACTGAGCGTACTGCAAAATGCAGTACGCTTTTTTTATTGGCCGGATTAAAAAAATGAAGGATGACTCCCCATTCATGAATTTCTTCTCACTAGTTAAATGAAATGGACAAAAAGGGCATAAGCTATAAAAAGGACTTCTTACTTTTTTCCTTGAAAGGGTTTGAAAAAGGCCATAAAGGATAAAAAATAAGATGAGCGATTTGTTAAAGAATATTTTTTGCCAATAAAAAGATCATGGCTGATATATTCATATTAAAA
Source organism: Peribacillus sp. P4_D6 (assembly GCF_056401795.1). NCBI lineage: Bacteria > Bacillati > Bacillota > Bacilli > Caryophanales > Bacillaceae > Peribacillus > Peribacillus sp. P4_D6. The sequence continues at coordinate 15,540 of NZ_JBFUIQ010000091.1, read as the reverse complement.
TGGGGTGGATCACTTGAAAAATTATCTGGTAATCCTCTTTCAACTAATCGTTTGGAGCGGGTATACATTAGTTGAATGGCTGTCTGTTAACGATCGATTCGTTTTCAAAGTATTCATGTTTCTGGTCTTTTCTTATCTAGCCATTTACATTGGTAAAATGATTTTAAAATCCAATAGACGAACCATGCTTGTTACCGTGATAAGTCTATTATGTTACGGGATTTTGCAAATCCTTTTGGAAACGCTGGTACCCGTATATTGAATTTTTACGTAAGCTTCGATGACATATAAAACCACGGAGGTATCATGTTTAACAAAGTAGTGGCATTATTTACATTAGTATCATTTTTATTGATGGCTTGTAATGACCCGAGTTCCGATCAAACTGAAAATGAGAATGAAAAAAGTGTCGAAACGACGACAACGGTCCAAGATGAAATTCAGCAAGAGAAAGATTTGGAAACAGAAACGTCACAAACGATTGGCGAAGGGAATGTAAAGGCAGAATATCGGGTGGATAAAGAGAATTGGTCATTTAAACCGATTGGGGATGCAAATCCGAAAGTTGTGTTGTTGACATTTGATGATGCACCTGATAAATATTCCCTGGCAATCGCCCAAACCCTGAAGCGACTAGAAGTACCTGCGATATTTTTCGTGAACGGTCACTTTCTTGAAAATGATGAAAATAAAGCGATGCTGAAAGAAATTCATGAAATGGGTTTTTCCATAGGAAATCATACGTATTCCCATGTAAATTTAAAAGAGTTGAACGAAAAGGAACAAGAGCGGGAAATCGTAAAATTGAACAATTTGGTTGAGGGAATAATAGGGGTACGCCCTAAGTACTTCAGGGCGCCATTTGGTTCGAATACCGAGCATTCAAAAAAAGTCGCTGAGAAAGAAAAAATGTTGGTCATGAATTGGACTTACGGCTATGACTGGGAAAAAGAGTATCAAGATAAAAAAGCTTTAACGGAAATCATGTTGAACAGCCCTTATTTGGGAAATGGGGCGAACTTACTGATGCATGACCGGAAATGGACGAGTGAAGCGATAGAGGATATCGTGAAAGGTTTTCAAAAGAAAGGCTATGAGTTCCTTGATCCAAAATTAATTGAAACGCCTGCATGAGCCAATTTCGGCATTCGCAGGTTTTTTTATTTCCTTGGATAATAATACATCACCCGTTTATTGAAGAGATGCAGCTGCGCCCGTAATTTCTTTGCAAGGAATTTGCACAATTCATTAGCTTTTCCCTTATCACCGAAAGTTGCTGTTTCAGGGAGGGTGAATTGGATATAGGATTGGATCCGATCTGATCCATCTTCATCCTTTACGACTTCTTGGTCAACTCCTATCAATATCATGTGATATCGATCTTCTTTGGCTTGGAGATATATGGCCTTATCCTTCATTCTTTCCGGTTCTTTCATTTCATAAGGAAATGCTTTCTTATCATAGTCCCAATCCAATTGCTTTCCGGTTTTCGCTGTAATCATTTGATAATAGTTCAGCAATTCTTTCACGTCTTCGATGGTTACAGTTCCTTTCACGGACTCGGGAACGAGTTTGATATAGGCATTTTCAGACATGTGGATCCCCCTTCAATCGATAAGATGTAAGAATATTTTAACATTTTATGGATGTATTATATACCTATCTATATGTAAATGAAAAGGCGAAATTCCTTTTTCACCTTGCCATCCCAAAGCAAGGAGTGTGATGCACTGAGTCCAGGGCCCTTTATAAATAAATTCCCGTGTTTTAAAAAAGGCTGTTTTCGCATACTTTATTGCTATTTACCAAGTAGTGCGGTGTGGTTGATTTCCCCTCCAGATGCTCGCTTTCCTTGGTGCGGGCGGTGAGCCTCCTCGGCGTAAACGCCTGTGGGGGCTCACCTGTCCCGCTGCTCCCGCAGGAGTCTCGCACTTCCGCTCCAATCAACCTTAAATAGTTTCGTTTTAAAAACAACAATCTTTATGAAAAGAGCCTAAAAAAAGAATCAGTCTAACGAACGATTGGAATCCATTTCTTTCAACATGATCGTTCATTAAGTGAGAAAAAGTATATATGTTATACTTTTTAGCTTGAAATAATAAATGTGTTATATTATAATTCATTTAAAGCGGTTACATTATATCAATGATGCATACAATATAGGGGAAGGGGTTGTAAAAATGGGAACTATCGTATGTCAAACTTGCAATAGCACGATTGAACATTTTGAAGATGAGAAAGTAAGTGTATTATACACACACAATCACAACTGCCAATGCTGTGATACAGCTGCCTCTGAAAAATAAATGGAAAAAAGATTTCAAGATTAATAGAATGTAAGGGTGTTTCAGGGTTGTAACCTGAAGCACCCTTTTTATAGAAGCCAGTGCTTAATAATAAAAAGTTAAAAAAACCAGAGCAGTACTCTGCTCTGGTTTGATGGGATAATCAATTTTTTATGATGCGTAAATGTTTTATTTCTGGGTCCTCAGGGCCTTGAACCGGAAGTCCGGCCTCGATGTTTTTCCGGATGTAATTGATATTATCTTCAGTAATCAATTCTCCTGGAATGAAGATCGGAATTCCAGGCGGGTAAACCATGATGAATTCAGCGCTGATTTTGCCGACAGATTCCTCAATGGGAACCACTTCGGTTTCTGCATAAAATGCCTCCCTGGGTGATAAAGCCAGCGGTGGTGTATCAGGAAGCAGGACTTCGATCTTTTCATGTTCAGCCGCCATTTCCTTAAACTCATCCGCTAAGTCTCTAAGGGCAGCGATCAGCAGGTCCGCTTCTGTTTTTGTGTCTCCAGGTGTTATCAGGCAAAGGATATTGTACAAGTCGGAAAGTTCCACTTCGATATTATGCTTTTCACGAAGCCATTTCTCAACGTCGTATCCGGTAATATTCAATTCCTTGATGGATATGATCAATTTTGTCGGATCATAACTAAAGGCTGCCTCGCTCTCGAGAATTTCGCTGCCGACACAGTAAAGATAAGGAATCTCATTAACGGCCTCACGGATATACCCTGCGAGATTGATCGCTTCATCGATCATTTCCCTGCCTACTGTCGCAAGTTGTCTTCTAGCCGTATCCAGGGAAGCCAGAAGGATATAGGAGGTTGAGGTGGTTGTAAGCATGCTCAATATGGCTTGAACACGATTTGCGGAAACCAATCCAGTCTTAACATTCAATATGGAACTTCCCGTTAGTGAACCGCCCAGTTTATGAACACTAGTAGCAGCCATATCCGCTCCAGCCTGCATGGCTGACATCGGCAAGTCTTCATGGAAGTGTATATGGACACCATGTGCTTCATCTACGAGTACTGGGATTTGGTGGGAATGGGCAACTTCCACTATTTTTTGCAAATCAGCCGAAATGCCGAAATAGGTGGGATTGATGACAAGCAATCCTTTTGCATCGCTATGTTCCCTTAAAGTTTTTTCAACGGCATCAACGGTGATTCCGTGTGAAATGCCCAAATCTTTGTCTATTTCAGGATTGATGAAAATGGGAACAGCTCCGGAAAATACAATGGCAGACATTACGGATTTATGTACATTCCTTGGGACGATGATTTTGTCCCCAGGTCCGCAGACTGTCATGACCATCGTCATGATTGCTCCACTTGTTCCTTGAACGGAAAAGAATGTGTGATCTGCCCCAAAAGCTTCAGCGGCAAGATCCTGAGCTTGTTTGATGATCCCCTTTGGCTGATGGAGATCATCGAGTGGAGCGATATTGATTAAATCTATCGATAATGCATTTTCTCCAATGAAATTACGGAAATCAGCGTCCATTCCTTTTCCTTTTTTATGACCTGGAATATGAAATTGAACGGGATTTCTTTTTGCATGCTGCAATAAGGCAGTGTATAAGGGTGTTTCATTCTGTGACAATTCTTTGTGGCCCCTTTTCAGTAAAATAGGTACGAAATATGGGAGGTTTTACTCCCTTTCTATTAATGATCGTATGTTTCTCCGATTCCATTTGTATGGTTAGTAAGCTTGTGGATAGACATAAAACATATGAATTATAGCACGTCTTATAATAAATGCCTAGAGTGATTTAATGTCCTGACTTAAACAATTTATATATGTCTTTGTCTTTAAGGAGCCCAATAAAATTATCAGCAGTTTATAAATATCCATTTTTCTAGTATTAACTTGATTTACTCAAGAATTCTTCTTTTTTTATATTGTATGTGTGAGTTAAAAATTGAACGGGTAAACAATATTTGCCATAATGAAGCTAATGATTTGGATTCAGCTAAATAAACAATCCAGCAAATGAAAAGGGAGATGAGGAGTTTGAAGTGGGAAACGCGTGTGACCGATTTGTTAGGTATTCAATACCCAATTATACAGGGGGGATTGGCCCATTTAGCATATGCCGACCTGGCTGCGGCAGTGTCGAATGCAGGCGGGCTAGGGCAGGTGACGGCCATGTCCTTGGACACCCCGGAGCAGCTGATAGAAGAAATAAGAAAAACAAAATCATTGACGGATAAACCGTTTGGTGTGAACTTTGCGATCGGCCAGCATGGGAGGCCTTATGAACACATGCTTGAAGCAGCCTTGAAAGAGGGAATTGCAGCTGTTTCCGTAACCGGCGGCAACCCTGGCCCTTTTCTTGATTACGTTAAAGGCACTCAAGTGAAAAAACTGGTGCTTGTTGCTGCAAGAAGGCAGGCAATGAAGGCTGAACAGCTTGGTGCAGATGCAGTGATGGTAGTTGGTCATGAGGGCGGAGGACATTTAGGGCGTGATGATATTGGGACCTCCGTGTTAATTCCTCAAGTTGTGGACTCCGTTAAAATTCCAGTCATCGCGTCTGGAGGTTTTGGCGATGGACGAGGTTTGATGGCAGCGTTGGCGCTTGGTGCCGAAGGAATCGAGATGGGAACACGTTTCATAGCTGTCAAGGAGTGTGTTCATGCACATGAATTATATAAAAATGCCTTGGTTTCCGGCACGGAAAATGATACCGTTATCATCAAGCGGTCCATTGGTGCACCAGCCAGGGTAATTGCAAACAGTTGGACCGATAAGATTCTTGATATTGAAAAAGAAAACGGCGGATATGAACAATTGAAGGAATACATAAGTGGAAAAGCGAATCAGCGTTATATTCATGACGGTGTCGAGGGTGAAGGCTTTGCCTGGGCTGGACAAGTGATGGGGCTGATTCATGATGTACCATCGACTGCTGAACTATTCAGTCGGATTATCGACCAGGCGGAAGCAATTCGTTCAAAATGGGCAGACTGATGATGCATGGTCCGCCGGACAACATGAAAAACTATCTAGAAGGAGCGTGTTTAGGATATGGATTATCAATATCCAATGGATCTTGATTGGTCTACTGACGAAATCGTAGATGTGATTAAATTCTTTGAAGCAGTAGAAAAGGCTTATGAAAATAAGATACAAAAGGAAGAATTCATGAAGGCTTACCGAAGATTCAAGGAAATAGTCCCCGGCAAGGCGGATGAAAAAAAGTATACGGATGAGTTCGAGTCAGTCAGCACCTATTCAGCCTATCTTGTCATTAAGAAGGCAAAAGGAATCGATGACGGGGAATGGATAAAAATGAAACATTAAAAATATAATTTTTCGAAAACTCCATTGACTTACTGAAAAGATTGTTTTAACATAATAATCAAGAAAAAGATAAAGGCAGTGACGAAGAAGAGTACCTTAATGATGTTCTGCAGAGAGCCAGTGGTTGCTGAAAACTGGTGAACGAAATTAAGCGAATGGACTTCCGAGCCCCAAACCGAAACGGATGAACGGAGTAGGCTTTGGCGATTATCTCATCGTTAATGGAGATAGGCATGTTAATGCCGTAAAGTGAGCTAATTTAGCTAATTAAGGTGGTACCACGGGTTCCTCGTCCTTTGGATGAGGGCCCTTTTTGCGTTTTTTTTGAAAATGATAATTAAATCTATGAATGAGAGTAGTAATCTTTTTAGATGCGTCACAGAGAGCCGGAATAGGTGGAAACCGGTACGATATAAGAAGATGAATGGACTTATGAGTGGTTTCTTGAAAATAAGTAGGGAAACTCGGCTGCCACCGTTAAAGGGTAATCGCAAGAATTCAATTCTTGCTTGAGAGGGAAAAATGATGCATTTTTCCAACTTGAGGTGGCACCGCGGTATACCGTCCTCTGCAGACACATATTTGTGTTTGCAGGGGATTTTTTTATTGGAATTTCAATATATATACCTTTTAAAGAAAATATCCAGAGGAAATGAAGACCTGGTCATTTGRCCAAAAGGGTTTTCCCTCCGGGGGATTATAAGAGCGCATAAGAATCGGGAGGGAATCAAGAGATGAATAATTTGGATGAAAAAAAAGTACTCCGTTTCAAAATGGATACAATTGAAGGGGATATCCATACACCCATTGCCATATTTCAGAAATTAGATGGTGACCAGAAGTTTTTATTGGAAAGTTCGAATTCGCATCATGACAACGGCCGCTACTCATATCTAGGTTCAAAACCTTATTTGGAGGTGACATCGCTTGCTGACCGAGTAAATGTGAAAGACATTGAAACAGGTGATCAAATCGTTAAGGACATCAATATCATCGAGTTTCTAAAAAAAGAATTATTAGTGGAAATAGAAGAGGTTCCCACACATCTTCCGCCATTTAACGGTGGCGCAATCGGATATATGGGCTATGATATCATTCGTCTTTATGAAAATATTGGTCCGGTTCCTCCTGATTCATTGCAAATGCCTGATGCTCACTTTCTTTTTTATAAAGAACTGTATATATTCGATCATGTTCTGCAGAAGATCCATCTTTTGACTGCTGAAGAAGATAGTGAAAAAAGTTTATTGGGAATGAAGGATAAAATAAATCAGGCAAGCAAGCCGTCAAAGGAAATATCGTCGGAATATTTGGAATTCAATTCKAATTTCAGTCAGGATGAATTCGAGAAAATGGTCCTTGAAGCTAAATCGGCGATCATAGCTGGTGAAGTGTTCCAAGTTGTTTTATCACAAAGGTTTAAAGCGGACTTTGATGGGGAGCCTTTCGACGCCTATCGTCGTTTGCGATTAGCCAACCCCTCTCCTTATATGTTTTATATAGAATTTGGTGAATATACAATCATTGGGTCTTCTCCAGAAAGTTTAATCAGTGTTTMATCAGGAATGGTTCATGTTAATCCCATTGCCGGCACAAGGCCGAGAGGGAAAACGGATGAAGAAGATAAGGGCTTCGAAAAAAGCCTGCTGATGGATGAGAAGGAACTTGCCGAGCATAAGATGCTAGTTGATTTAGGTAGAAATGATCTTGGCAGGGTTTGCGAAATCGGTTCAATCCACCTTACCGAGGAAATGGAAATTCAAAGATATCAGCATGTCATGCATATTGCTTCGAAGGTTAGCGGAAAGCTTAGGGAAGGGTACACGAGTTTAGATGCACTGACGGTCTGCCTTCCTGCCGGAACAGTTTCAGGTGCTCCTAAAATCAGGGCAATGGAGCTGATTAATGAACTGGAAAATTGTAAACGGGGGATGTATTCGGGCTCGATAGGCTACATAGGTTTTGGAGGGGATCTTGATATGGCTTTAGCCATTCGGACGATGATCATTAAAGGTGGCAAGGCCTATGTACAGGCAGGGGCTGGAATCGTATATGATTCAGATCCAAAAACGGAATATGAAGAAACACAAAATAAAGCACGCGCTTTAATGGAGGTTCACACTAGATGATTTTATTAATTGATAACTATGACTCGTTCACATACAACCTTTATCAATATTTAGGTGAAGTGGAAAAAGAAATCGTAGTAAAAAGGAATGACGAAATCACCCTTGCGGAAATTGAGGAACTGAATCCAATGGCAATCGTCATTTCCCCGGGACCGGGCAGGCCCGAAGATGCTGGAATCAGTATGGAGATCATCCGCAATTTTTATGAGAAGGTTCCGCTATTAGGCATTTGTTTGGGGCACCAGGCCATTGGGGCGGTTTTTGGAGCGAATGTTGTTGGGGCGAAACAAATCATGCATGGAAAAACATCGGTAATCGAACACGATGGAACAGGCGTTTTTGCCAAACAGGACTTACAATTCCCGGTAATGCGCTACCATTCCCTTGTGGTTGAAAGGGCGAGTTTGCCAGAAGAACTGAATGTGACGGCAGTGGCACTGGATGATGGGGAAATCATGGCCCTTAAACATCAGGAATTCCCTCTCTACGGTTTACAGTTCCACCCTGAATCAATAGGGACGAAAATCGGCAAGGAATTATTACATCAATTTTATGAGATTGCCGGTACCTTTCAATCAGAGAAGGAGCAATCCATTCTATAAAACAAAAAACGACTGGGGGAGTTAGCGGTGAAGGAGTATTTAGCGAAGTTAGCAGAGCGTCAAACATTGACGGAAGAAGAGATGAGCAGAGCAGCCCAATCGTTATTTTCTAAAGATATCTCCGAAAGCGAGATGGCAGCATTCATCATTGCCTTAAAAGCCAAAGGGGAAACGGCAGGTGAAATAGCAAGCCTTGTCAGAGTCATGAGAAAGGAAGCGAGAAGTGTACAAACAAGCTCCCTTAATGTAATGGATAATTGCGGAACGGGAGGAGATGGATCACAAAGCTTCAATATAAGCACAGCATCGGCCTTCGTGCTTGCTGGGGCCGGTGTCAAGGTTGCCAAACATGGAAATCGCAGCATTTCAAGCAAAACGGGAAGTGCGGATGTATTGGAAGCATTAGGCGTTAATTTGTACTTGGAGCCTGACATGTTAAAGGAACTGTTGGAGGAAAATGGGATCACATTCTTATTTGCCCCATCTGTTCACCCTAATATTGCAAGGATAATGAAAGTGAGAAAAGAACTGAAAATCCCGACGATATTTAATCTTATCGGTCCTCTGACAAATCCAGTCCAGCTCGACACGCAATTAATGGGAATCAATCGACGCGATATGCTTGAGCTTTTTGCGGAAGTCCTGCATAAATTGGGCAGAAAACGCGCAGTCGTGATAAATGGTGCCGGGTTCATGGATGAAGCGAGCCTGCAGGGTGAAAACTCACTCGTCCTTTTGGAGCAAGGAGATATTATCCCATTTACGCTGCATCCTGAAGAAGTGGATCTGCCGGTTTACGGAAATGATGCCATCCGTGGTGGTGACGCCAAACAAAATGCCGATATCATGCTTAGGCTTCTCAAAGGGGAAAAAGGTGCATATCGTGATACCGTTTTATTAAATGCCGGATTGGGATTATACGCACATGGTACGGCAGCAACGATCAAAAAAGGAATCTCCATGGCCAAAGAAAGCATTGATAGCGGATCGGCTCTTGCAAAGTTAGAAAATCTGATTGCTTATGGCAATAGAAATAAGGTGGTCATGTAATGGAAAATATCTTAACGAAAATCATCGAACAGAAAAAGGTGGAAGTCGCAAAATTAAAAGAAAGGGCCTTAGATGATTCGGTCATGATCAACATAGTCAGACCATCTTTGGTGGAAAATTTGAAAACGGCTAAATCGATGGCGGTCATCGCGGAAATAAAACGGGCTTCCCCTTCAAAGGGGGACATTAAAATCAATGTAAATCCGATCGAGCAGGCCCTTTCATATGAAAGTGGCGGAGCTGCAGCGATATCCGTATTGACGGATGAGGTTTTCTTTAAAGGATCCATTGCAGATTTGAGAAACGTAAGCGAGGCTATACAAATTCCCAGGTTGTGCAAAGATTTCATCATCGATGAAATCCAAATCGATCGGGCCCATAGAGCAGGTGCGACTATCATTCTATTGATTGTGGCAGCACTTTCTAAAAAACGCCTTCATGAATTATATCAATATGCAAAAAAGAAAGGGCTTGAAGTATTGACGGAAGTCCATGATGAAGCCGAACTGGAACGTGCTCTAGAGCTGAATGCAGAGCTCATAGGGATTAACAATCGGAATTTAAAAACCTTCAAAGTGGATTTGGCTGTAACGGAACGACTGGCGAAGTTGCTTGATCCCAAACGCCATATCATTATCAGTGAAAGTGGGATCAAAACAAAAGAAGATGTGATGCGTGTAAAGGATGCTGGTGCAAAAGCGGTTTTGGTCGGGGAGACACTCATGACTGCATCAAATCTTCCGCACAAGATGGCCGAACTGCAAATGAGTATATAAGGAGATTAATATGTTAGTGAAAATCTGTGGGATAAAGACTTTGGCAGCTGCTCAGACTGCTGTTAGTACCGGAGCAGACTTCATTGGTTTCATTTTTGCCGAGAGCAGCAGGAAGGTTGAGCCGGAGATAGTAGGAGATTTCGGAGCGAATCTAGCTGGTCATGTTAAAAAGGTCGGAGTGTTTGCCAATCAAACTGAACAAGAAGTGATAAAAAGTGCTGAAATTGCGGGATTGGATTATATTCAGCTTCATGGTAACGAGTCTGCCAGCTTTGCCCGCAGAATGCCCCTGCCGGTGATCAAGGCCTTTGCCATMCATTCAGAGAAAGACCTTGAAAACCTGCATGAATACCCAGCGGATTATCTATTGGTCGATCTTCCTAAGAGCGCATCCGGCAAGGGATTGACTCTGGATTGGGATATGATTCGAAAAGCTGATCTGCCACTGGAGAAGGTAATTCTAGCTGGTGGGCTGACTCCGGAAAATGTCGGAAAAGCGATTAATGCCGTTTCACCATTCGCAGTTGACGTAGCAAGCGGTGTTGAAACAAACGGATTAAAAGATGCTGTAAAAATGAAAGCATTTATCAATGAGGCAAAAAATACAGCCGGAAAAGAGGAATGAATAGATGAATACTTATACACAGCCTGATAAAACTGGACATTTTGGAGCATATGGAGGCCGCTTCGTTCCAGAAACTTTAATGGCGGCGATTACGGAGCTTGAAGAAGTATATGAACAATCTAAAAATGATCCAGAATTCCAAAGGCAGCTAAGTTATTACCTGAAACAATATATCGGTCGGGAAACACCTCTTTATTTTGCGGAGAACTTAACGAGACTGGCTGGCGGTGCAGATATTTATCTGAAGCGCGAAGACTTGAATCATACCGGAGCCCACAAAATAAATAATACGATCGGCCAGGCTTTGCTGACTCAGAAAATGGGCAAGAAAAAAGTGATTGCCGAAACGGGTGCAGGACAGCACGGGGTTGCAACGGCGACTGTGTGTGCTTTGCTGAAGCTGGAATGCATCATCTTTATGGGAGAAGAAGATATCAGGAGACAGAAATTGAATGTATTCAGGATGGAGCTTTTGGGAGCCAAGGTCATATCTGTATCACAAGGAAGCGGGACACTGAAGGATGCAGTAAATGAAGCGTTACGGTATTGGGTGGCTAATGTGGATKACACCCATTATATAATGGGATCAGTTCTTGGTCCGCACCCATTCCCCGTTATTGTCCGTGATTTTCAAAGCGTGATAGGGAATGAAACAAAACGTCAATATTCTGAGGCGGTTCATTCCCTGCCGGATGCAGTAGTCGCATGTATAGGCGGAGGAAGTAATGCAATGGGGATGTTTTATCCCTTCATTGAGGATGAAACGGTAAAGTTATACGGAGTGGAAGCGGCAGGGCATGGACTTAATACACCTTTGCATGCTTCAAGTTTGACGAAAGGGAAACCTGGGGTGCTCCACGGGGCATTCATGTATGTTTTGCAGAACGAGGACGGTCAGATCCAGGAGGCACATTCTATTTCGGCAGGGCTGGATTATCCAGGGGTAGGGCCTGAACATAGTTACTTAAAAGATACGAATCGGGTGGAATATACTTCAGTAACCGATGAAGAAGCCTTGGAAGCCCTAGCGATGCTGTCAAGGGAGGAGGGGATCATCCCCGCTTTAGAAAGTTCACATGCCATTTCCTATGGTTTAAAGCTTGCTAAAGAAATGGAGAAAGGAACAGGACTGGTGATTTGCCTGTCCGGCCGTGGTGATAAGGATGTTGAAACGGTCCAATCATTGATGGGGGGTAGTGAACATGAATAAATTAACAAATGCGCTTGAAGAATGCCAAACAAAGCAGGAAAAAGCATTCATACCATATATCATGGCAGGTGATGGAGGTCTTGATCGGTTAAAGAGCCAGCTTCTTTTCCTTGAAAACAGCGGGGCGACTGCCGTTGAACTAGGAATACCTTTCTCTGACCCTGTCGCTGATGGACCCGTTATCCAACAAGCTGGAATCCGTTCTTTGAAAAATGGAACAACTTTAAAAGATGTCCTGAAAAAAGTAATGGAAATCAAAAATGATGTGAACATCCCCATTATTTTAATGGGATATACGAATTCAATCCTGGCTTATGGACTTAAAGAGTTTACGACTGACTGTCTTCAAGCAGGAATTTCCGGGTGCATCATCCCCGATTTACCGATTGAAGAAGAAGCCATCTTTTCATCAATCAAAACTGCAGGGATCGTTCTTATCCGACTTGTGACACTCACGTCTCCGCAAGAGCGCATCACTGAGATAACCGCAGGGGCGGAGGGCTTCATCTACGCAGTTACAGTCAAAGGCATCACAGGTGCCCGTGATGCCTTCGGAGAAGAACTTGGAGGCTATTTAAAGAAAGTAAAAGAGATAAGTCCGGTTCCCGTTCTTGCCGGGTTCGGCATATCGACTCCAGAACATATCCGTGATGCCATACAATACTGCGATGGAGTCATTGTCGGCAGCAAGATCATCGAATGCTTCGAGACAGGCAAGGAAGACCGAATTAGAGACTTGATTCAAGCAAGCAAAGGTTTAGTGCAAAAATAGGGATGGAGAGACTCCCAGGCTGCCCTTAGTTTATAGGCAAAAGGAGTTCTAATTTAAACATAGTTGATTGGGGCGGGTGTACGAGACTCTGGCGGAAAAGCGAGTCCTGGAGGCAACGGTCAAATTTTTAAAAACCTAAAAAAACTGTAGACAAACCCAATGATTATCGAGTTTGCCTACAGTCTGAGGAGAGCTCTTTGGCTCTCCTTTTATATTATCCAGTTATTGTTGGATCCGAATAGGAATCAATGTGTTTAATTTAATTGATATAAGGGTAAAAGATGTTCAAACGCATCTTGAATGGTTTCAATGAAATCATCATCTTTTAACTTAATAGCGTCATCACGGGAAATTTTTATACCGCATAGGATTTCTGCTTTCTTTACCGTTTGCAAACGGGTGAACATTGAATTCAAATCATCTACTCCAAGACCCTCATGAGGGATGACATCAGGTTTTGTATGGTCCATTGACCAAACATAATGGGAGGGAATGCTATTCACCAATCGGTCTGCCTGCTGCTCCAGATGCTTTCCGATTTCCATTTTATTAGGGGCTTCGTAAATGACGGCATACCAGATGAACATATGCGTTTCCCATAACCCGATTTGGAAATGCGGCATCATTTTATAACCTCTGCTATTGGCAGCAAAAGCAACCCATGTATCATTAGGGGGATTCACTGTCCGTCTAGCATGCTTTGCAACGTGAGGGTGCATTTCATCGCCGGTCATAACTGAGAGCTTTTGAGAAAAGTGCTCTCCTAGGGCTTGTAATTTAGGCTGGATCCGTTCTTTTAAAGCATCCATGCGCGGTTCCAATCCATTAATTTTAAAAACATCAAAATCATCTGCTGTAAAACTTGCTATATTCATTTTCATCTCTCCTACCGTAATATCTGCACATATTGTAGCATAAGTAAAAGTAAAATTTAAAAAATACGATTCAGGTTGGCAATGTAAAATTCCTTATAGGTTATAACAMAAATTAGTTGCTATTTGAGGTAGGAAGTCATATGATAATATAAATTCAGAAAATTACGTTAATTAACGAAGGGAGAATGTTAATTATGAAACAAGTCATGAACCAAGCATTAAAAGCTAAAGAAGTTGAAAGACATAGAGCTGCAGTGTTAAGAATGGAAATGGACTATGAATTAGCAACCCTTTTTGAAGCAATCGGTGAAGAGAATGACCAAAAGAGGTCACAATGCAAGCAAAGACTAGAACGAATCCGCTTGGAATTGTTGAAACTGAAAGCCTTGTAAATGATTGGCTGCAGAGACCTTGAAGGAGAATGAATTAAGGAAATGAATCAATTTCAATACAAGGAATTTTATTATAGATAACGGACACTTTATTTTATTAAAAAATAATGTGTCCGTTTTTCATTAAATGTCCAATATATATAAGGTGGAATTTCATTTGGTCTCGAGTCCCTTTAATAAGKAAGGGAAACGTCAAGTAAGGAGAATATTCTTGCTGGCTAAATCATGATTACGATTAATGGATGGGCAGTCAAGGAAACTTCTTTCCTCATCAGTTAAAAAAATGGAAAATTTAAGATGTTAAAAGCTTGAAGGCAAGCTATATTTGCTTTAATCTTTAAAAGAGGATCATTTTAATGTAGTTTCTGATCATAAAGGACGGGGATATTATAATGGCATCGGTCAAGGAAATGGATACATATGCGAAGTTATGGATGAAAGAAGCCGGTAATAGGCTAAGGGCGTCCTTCAAAACCAAGTTGAATATTGAAATGAAAACGAATCCGAATGATTTGGTAACTAATATGGATAAGGGGATAGAAAAGTTTTTTTGCGAAAAAATCGGCGAAGCTTTTCCAGAACACCGCATTTTTGGTGAAGAGGGAATGGGCAATGATATTAAAGACCTAAAAGGTACGGTGTGGATCATCGATCCAATTGATGGAACTTTGAACTTCATTCATCAACAGAGGAATTTTGCGATTTCTCTTGGGGTTTATGTGGATGGCATCGGAAAGATTGGCATGGTTTATGATGTCTTTAGTGATGAATTATATCATGCGATTAAGGGACAAGGAGCATTTCTGAATGATCAAAGGCTCCCATCTCTTGAAGAGGCATCGGTAAGCAAAGCGATCATTTCCATTAATGCAAGCTGGGTAACGGAAAACCGGAGGATCGACCCGAGTCTTTTGGCGCCGCTGGTCCGGGATGCAAGAGGAACACGTTCTTATGGCTCGGCAGCGTTGGAGCTGGCATTCGTGGCCGCTGGGAGGATTGATGCATACATAACCATGAGACTCATGCCTTGGGACTTTGCCGGGGGAGTTTTACTGGTCGAGGAAGTGGGCGGGGAAGTTAGTAATATGAAAGGTGACAAATTGGATTTTTTAAAAGGCGACTCACTTTTCGTATCAAAACCAGGGCTGCACAAAGAAATATTTGACAAATACTTATCAGGAAACTCCAGCCGTTAGTATCAAGGACTGATTGCGGCCATGATAAAAGTCCCGGATAGAAATAATTAACAAAAAAAAACTCGCTTTCTGCCAGCGAGTTTCAGTTTGTAGACAAAAGGGGTTCGGAATTAAAAAATTCTGAACCYCTTTTGAAATTCCCTTTGAATTTCCGCCTAAAGTTAAGAGATTGGGGCTCTACACGAGCCCACTATGTTAGGCCATTTTTGGACCTCGCCATGTCCAATTGGCCATCTTCTTTAAATTAATGGCAGCGAAAGTAAGCATCGCCTGCATCGACAATTTTTTAAGTCCCCTTAAAGT
>NZ_JBFUIQ010000090.1:0-15887 GCF_056401795.1 Peribacillus sp. P4_D6 | reverse complement strand
AATATCTCCATCCGCACTGATAATTGTTTCAGGGTAAAATTCAATACAGCTTGTTGGTCATTACCAAAGGGATTTCCTAACCGATCATATCCCTCTGTATTTAACGTGATGGCCAGTGGTGAAAGCTCCTCCATCCTCTTTTCAACCTGTTTAAAGATATGTGGATGTTCACTGATGATTCTCTGTAGCAGGAAAGTCCCATATGCAATATGGCGTGATTCGTCCTTCTTCAAAAAACCCACACCTTTTAATAAACCAGGCATCATTTTATTAGCTTCGAGAGTCTGATAGAACCCGAAATATCCAGTTTCTGCAAGAACGCCTTCGGTAAACATATTATAAACAGTGGCTGCTTCTGCCAAGGCTTCTGGTGATTGATCGGTTAAAAGTTTCTCCATCGTTTCAGGCAAAATTTCATAAAAAATCGATTTATAAGTGTCTGAGTGATAAACCGTCAAATCACCCGTTTCACCAATTTGATCTAATGTATAGCGAAAGAACTCCATATGCTTCGCTTCCTCGAACAGAAATGTCGTTAAGTACATTTCTTCTTCGATCCGGCCTTCTTTGGCTATTGTCATTATGAGCGGCAGCAAATCCAAAGTCACGGCTTCTTCCCCGCCCTGAAAAAGGGAAATGATCCGTAATAACACTTCCCTTTCAATGTCAGTAAATGACTTCCAATCTTCTTTATCCTGGCTGAAATCAATGTCTCGAGGATTCCATATACCGAATTTCTTTGCCTTTTGGTAAAGTTTAAATGGTAGGGTATCTTCTCTAAAACTCCTGCTTGTGGTTGTTAAACTCTTTCTTTTCATGGTAATGCCTCCTTGAAATTATGAACTTTAAACTTTTGAATCTCTAAGGATTTTTTAATTTGTAAGAGTTTTCATTATATTGTAAGATATTAGTAGCATTTATCCTAGTACTGAAAATGTAGGGAGGAATTAAGTCGAATGCTTGAGGAAACTCTGATGAAACATGTAAAAAAGATTTCCCAACAAAAAGATATGGCAAATAAATCACAAATGATCGTAAAGGGCTGTGTGGATTTTTTTTCATTTCAACGAGCATCTTTATTCAGTTACTCATGTTTAACAGGAATGGGTGAAGGAATTTGTGCATGTACAAGTGAAGATACTTTTTCATTACATAATGTTAGGGAGAATATTCATGATATATACCCGATCCACCAAGCAGTCATCCATAACAAGCCCATATACTTAACCATCCAGCATGCGAAATCCTCCATCCCTGCAAAATACGTTAAAAGATTTTCCATCTCTTCATTGGCAATCATTCCGATAATTGTGAATGACTTGGCCATCGGTTTAGTGTTGGTTGACCCCATTCACACCAACGAGCCCGTTACCAAGAATGATTTAATGAAGCTTTCCCATTATTTGAAGCTGGCTGTCAGTTCAACATTCGATTCCGCCCCTCCCACTTACCTTCTAAGCAAACGTGAAGTGGAGGTGCTTCAATATTTAGCGAATGGGATGGGATTAAAGCAAATGGCACCAAAAATGAGCGTTAGTGAATTTACTGTCAGAGATCATATTTCTTCTGCCATCAGGAAATTGGGAGTGAATCACCGGACCGAGGCCGTCGCAGTTGCCATAAGGCACAAAATGATTATCTGAAAGCAAAAAAAAACCTTCAAAGAAGGTTTTTTTAAGTATCATTGAGTCACTTTTTCTTCAACTTTCGTAGTCCAGCTCAACTCGTCTGTGACTTTACCTGTTTGGACACCTGTCAATGTATCATAAAGCTTTCTGGAAAGTACGCCCGTTTCTCCGCTTTGAACAATCATTTCTTCACCATTCCACAAAAATTCACCAATTGGTGATATGACCGCGGCTGTTCCCGTTCCAAAGGCCTCTTCCAAGTGACCCAATTTATAGGCTTCATGGACTTCCTCCATCGAGATGCGTCTTTCCGACACGGGAAGACCCCAATGTTTCAGCAATTCTATAATGGAATCACGAGTAATACCCGGAAGGATGCTTCCATTTAAARCAGGGGTGATGATTTCACCATTAATTTTGAAGAAAACATTCATGCTTCCAACTTCTTCGATATATTTTTTCTCCACTCCGTCTAACCAAAGAACTTGAGCATAACCCATCTTTTCGGATACTTCCTGGGCTTTTAGRCTCGATGCATAATTACCGCCCGTTTTGGCTTCACCTGTACCTCCATTAACTGCACGTGTAAAAGCTGACTCCACTGCAATTTTAACTGGATGGATGCCTTCTTTATAATACGATCCCACTGGTGACATGATGATGATGAACTGATACTTATTCGATGGAGATACTCCAAGATAAGGCTCAGTAGCTATAATGAATGGCCTGATATATAAAGATGTCCCTTCTGCCTGGGGAACCCAATCCTTATCAACGCTAATTAAAGTCTTTAAGGCCTTCAACGCGAAATCAACGTCGACATCCGGTATGCATAATCGGCTATTCGAACTATTTAAGCGTTGGAAATTCTTTTCCGGACGGAATAAGATAATTTCATCCTCAGGTGTTGCATATGCCTTCAATCCTTCAAAAACGGATTGACCATAGTGAAAAATCATAGCTGATGGCTCCAATGAGAGCGGTTGATAAGGAACAATTCTTGGATCATGCCACCCTTGCCCTTGTGTGTAATCCATAATAAACATATGATCGGTAAACTGCTTACCGAACTCAAGCTGGTCCGCTTGTGGTTTTTCTTTCTTTGTTGTACTAAGCGTGATTTGCATGTCATGTTCCTTCATTACCAAAACCCCTTGTTGATTAAATTTACAAGATTTCACTTCCATAAAATCTATCTTTCATTAGTTTACTCCTATAAGGAATCATAGTTCAAGCCTTTAAGACGAAATTTTCGGAATTTTTTAAAATAAATTGGTTTTTCTTTGATTTCCAGACTATGATTCCTGAAAAAAGAATCAATTATTCCTGAAACCACTAAAAATATCAATTCCGAGTAGTACGCTAATATGTCTTGAATATTAGATTAATTTTATCAAAATAATCACTATAAAGCCAATGAGAATAATTCTGGTTCATCGCACCTATAGAGTAAATTCAATCATTTGCCTTTTTGTAACCAGGAAAATCGATAAATGAAAAGACTTTTGGCAGATTCGTGAATAATACACCAAAGCAATACCTGCAAACCTTATATGTATATTAAATTCCTTAGAATATATAACATTTTTAATCCGAATCCATAAAGTGTTTTTTCCCAACTCTAAGCCCAGAGGAAAATTTTACATGAATTTCAATTTAGTAGTTTACTACTAAATAATATTCTTATATACTTATCCCACGAGATAGATAAAACGCATGCAAAACGATATATTATAGACAAAACGCATGCAACTTTCTAATTCTTTAACGAAAAGGGGTAACAACATGACAAAAAACAGATGGTTAATCGCTTTATCCGCTATCGCCATTCACCTATCCATTGGCGGTGCATACGCATATAGCGTTTACAAAAAACCATTAGTCGAGACCATGGGGTGGTCAGAAACTGAAGTAACGTTAGCATTCACAATAATGATGGCGCTTGCAGGAACTTCTGCTGCCTTCTTTGGCAAGTTCGTAGAAAAAAATGGACCACGAAAGTCAGCTATGGTCGCGGCTGTATTATTCGGATTAGGACAAGCCGGTTCCGGTTTAGCGGTAATGGTCGATTCACTTCCGCTTTACCTATTGACTTATGGGGTGTTAAGTGGACTTGGTATGGGGATCGGGTACATTTCACCAGTATCCACTTTAGTCAAATGGTTCCCAGATCGCAGGGGATTGGCAACAGGAATGGCAGTATTGGGTTTMGGTGCCGGAGCTCTCATTACAGCCCCAGTCGCTGCAAGCCTTATGGAATCCGTTGGCATTTATACTACATATTATATTTTAGGCGCAGGCTATTTCATACTGATGTTCTTAGGGGCATCCTATATTGCACCTCCAAAAGCCAACWGGCTGCCTGAAGGAATGAAGAAAGATATTGAGTCCGGTAAGAAAGAACTGAAGAAAGACCTAAGGCAATTAACTGCAAAAGAAGCGGTTAAAACTAAACACTTCTGGATGTTATGGTCCATGAAATTGATCAATACAAGTGCAGGGATCATGATGATTTCGGTTGCTTCTCCTATGGCTCAAGACGTTGTCGGGCTGTCAGTGGCAGGTGCAGCAACATTAGTCGGTATAATGGGAATCTTTAATGGCGGAGGAAGACTTGGCTGGGCAGCGGCATCTGATTATATGGGCCGTCCAAATGTTTTCGTCATTTTCTTCATCATTCAAATTGGTGCCTTCCTTTTACTTCCAATGACTACAAATACACTATTGTTCCAAGGACTCATCTTGTTGGTCGTTAGTTGTTATGGAGGAGGATTTTCTAATCTCCCTGCATTTGCCGGGGATTTATTTGGCACTAAGGAAATTGGTGCCATCCATGGTTATCTTTTAACTACATGGTCTCTAGGCGGGGTTTGCGGCCYAATGTTGGTTACTGCAATCAGGGAAAGTACGAACAGTTACATTCCGGTATTCTACGTTTTCGCAGCATTAATTGCGATAGCATTCGCCATTTCCATCTGGTTGCGTCTGGACATCCAAAAAATGCAAAAAGAACAGAAACAAGGTGCAACGAACACATTAAGTAAGATATCCTAATTTAATAACCTTTAAAAAAGGCATGATCAAGTAAACTTCCATAACCGGAATTTACCTTGATGATGCCTTTTTAGTATGTATATGGCCGTATCGGTGCTTTTTGAACTGTAGCACATTGGAATATCATATGGATTAGGTCATCTCATCTGGGGGCAGTTGTGAGCATAAATTCAGATTATCGACTTATGCACGTAAAGACAGGTTAAAGTCAAAATGGCCGATATATTTTTTTAATATGTCCTTCTTTTTACAGTGAAAGTCTTGTTTTTGTTTCCATATATCAACTTCGTTTGTTCAGGCTATAGCTATTTGAATTCCAAAAATGTTTAAACAATACGAACTCCCATTTAATAAATAGGTGGTCAGTTAGTATTGCTTTTAAGATTCAAAATTGAAACACAACCGAATAAAAGCTGAATGACAAACGTTCATCCACCTAAAAGTTTTGCACCGAATATTTAATCAAGTTATTTAGTTTAACATTAAGCTAAATCAGGGAATCAAGTAAGAGATGGAATTAGGGGGGATTGTCTTGTGGATCAATAAACCGTTTTTCAAATATGCTTGCGCGATCATTTTGATCATTTTAATTATTTTTTTACTGGGTAAGATTGATTATGTTCTCCTACCGCTGCAAAAAACCATTGCTGCCATGTTTTTCCCTATTATTTTGGCTGGGCTTTTATACTATATATTACGGCCGGTCGTTAACTTGTTAACTGAATTTATCCCGAGGTCAGCTAGCATCTTCACCGTGTTTTTGATTATATTTAGTATGATTGGGATGGTAGGTTACTTTGGCAGTCCTGTAATCGTTGACCAATTTCAAAAATTATCTGAAAACCTCCCCAGCAAAGTCAAGGAATTCTCTAAAGAATCTGAAGTCATGATTGAAAAAAATGATTTTGGCATGGTAAATATGGAAGAGTTGAAAGAAAAAGCGGTCACGCATTTGAAAGATTATTCGGAAAAACTCATCGTGAATGTCAATACCATTTTATCCACGATAACTAGTGTATTAACAGTATTGGTCATTACACCATTCATTTTATTCTATTTCTTGAAGGATGGAGATAAATTACGACCATTTCTATTAAAATACATACCGAACGATGTAGAATCAGAGGGGAACACAATTTTAAAAGACGTCGATAAAGCCCTCTCTACTTATATTATTGGTCAATTCATCATATCAATTGTCATAGGGACTTTGATGTATGTTGGCTACCTTATTATCGGTCTCGATTATGCACTCGTATTGGCCTTATTCGCCATGATTTTTACCGTTGTACCATTCCTTGGTCCATTAATAAGCATCATCCCCGCCCTTTTCATTGCCTTACAGCAAGACATTGGGCTGGCAGTGAAAGTACTTATTGTCCTTATTGTTGTTCAACAGGTCGAAGGGCACTTGGTTACACCGAATATTATGGGGAAACGGCTTAACATTCACCCGCTTACCATTATCCTATTGCTGCTTGTTGCTGGATCAATATACGGATTCATTGGCATTTTAATCGCTATCCCTACCTATTCCGTAGTAAAAACGATTATAGGTAATTTTAGGAAGTTTTATAGGTTACGGAATAGGGTTACATAAACAGGAAAAGTTGTCTACACACTTAATTAAAAGAACGATTAAAAATAAAAACAAAAAGCACTCGTTTCAGACTGAAGACCAACTCTTAAGAAAGAGAATTTGCCTAGAGTTTTTTCTTTCAAAAAAAGTTCCAGTTTATTTCATAAAACCATAAAAAACCATTATGGAAAACCTATTCTTACTATCATGGTTCGGAATAGTCCATCCCCCCCTTTTTTTTGTAGACAAACTAAAAACGTTGATAGTTGCATCAACGTTTTTTTAATAATTTTTTAACACAGCGTTTAAAAAAGGCTGTGAAGCTTTTCTTTTTGATGACTTGCTGGGTATGAATTTGCTTCTGTATATAAATTTCTTCTTTGTTTATGGCGTTACTTTCCGCTAACACCAGACCCAAATCGGAGTTATGATCTTTGTTTAGGACGATTTTGTAAGGAATATCATGACTCATTGCCAATTTAATATATTTTCCTAGATATTGATAGTCCATCTGACCATTTAAAAACAAATTTGAACGGGGATACTGCTTCATCATTTGCTCTATCTCCGGGTATACATTCGTTTCAAAGACTTGGCTTCTTTTTAAGACGATGACTACGCGTTCCCGTAATGTGCCCAGAAATTCCCTTCGTTCACCAGCCTTGATTTCTTTTGGACCATGGATGCCTTGTTCTAGATAGTCCTCCACCTTTAGGCGTGACAATTCTTTCCCACCTCCGCTTTCCCTTCAATAATGTATGTAATATGGCCAAAAATAGTGCCCATCATTCTTTTGATATGCATAAAAGTGAAATTGGATCTAAGTTTGACTTTTCCCATAGTTAATTAGTCTACCCTTTTTTAAAAAAATTGTCACTTTAGCCTCGCTTCATGCATAGGATAGTATATGTGTAAATGTAGGTTGCTTAAATGAGGGACGGGGAAAAACATGAAAAAATTAATTGTATTTGTATTGATTTTCGCTTTTAGTTTTTTGGGGTTCAGTAATACTTCAGGTGCGGCAGCAAGACAACTGATTATCATCAATAAAGCCAATAATCAGCTTGCCTATTACGAAAATGATAAATTGGTGAGGGTATTCATCGTGGCGACAGGTAAGAAAGCCTCCTACACTCCTGAAGGAAAGTTTAAAGTAGTGACAAAGATTGTGAATCGTCCCTATTATAAAGGCAACATTAGAGGCGGAGACCCAAAAAACCCTCTAGGTAAAAGATGGCTGGGAATCAATGCAAGGAATACACCAGGAAATACGTACGCAATACACGGCAATAATGATTCTTCAACAATCGGGAAATATATAAGTGCCGGTTGTATCCGTATGTATAACAATGATGTACAATGGCTTTACGATAGGGTGAGAATGAGCACTGTAGTCTTGATTGCCAGTTCGAATAAATCATTTGCCAACATAGCTGCCACAAATGGATTCAAAGTGAGCGGATCTGTGAGCCTGCCGGTGAATACAAACGCTACCCTAAAGAAAGGAAGCAGTGGCCCTCAGGTTATCGAACTGCAAAAAAGATTAACTAAACTTGGATACAGCACTAAAGGAGTAGATGGGTCATTTGGAAAAAACACCGAAATAGCCGTAAAGAAATTCCAAAAGTCCAAAAAACTTACTTCTGATGGAATCGTCGGATCAAAAACAAAAAAAGCACTAGGACTTAAATAAATTTCTCAATGATATCCACTGATTAGAGGATATCTTTTTTATATTTTAACTGTACAACCTATACATTATTACCCAAATCGTCTTTAATTTCCCACCATCAGATATTGACTTTATGTTATAATTTATACATCAACAGCTAATCATAATCGCACTGTCATTACATACAAGGAGGTAATACGAATGTACGATGAAATTCTAGTGAATTCCATTAAAGCAATTTTTGTTATCGGCACCATTTCAATGTTTGTGATTTTAGGATTCGTAAAAGGACGCAGGTTTTAACTTTATCCAATCGTTAAAATATC
The DNA here is from genome assembly GCF_056401795.1 of Peribacillus sp. P4_D6. Classification (NCBI taxonomy): domain Bacteria; kingdom Bacillati; phylum Bacillota; class Bacilli; order Caryophanales; family Bacillaceae; genus Peribacillus; species Peribacillus sp. P4_D6. Next base: position 7,628 of record NZ_JBFUIQ010000090.1, on the reverse strand, counting down.
TCCACCTGCCTGGTTTCTTGTATTATTTTCATACAGGTAATCAGGCTATTTTCTCTTTAAAAAAGGCTCTTTTCGTAAAGATTGTTGTTTTTAAAACGAAACTATTAAGGTGATTGGAGTGGATGTGCGAGACTCCTGCGGGAGCTGCGGGACAGGTGAGACCCCACAGGCGTGTACGCCGAGGAGGCTCACCGCCCGCCCCGCGGAAAGCGAGCATCTGGAGKGGAAATCAACCACAACTCACTACCTGGTAAATAGCAACAAAGTATGTGAAAACAGCCTAAAAAAAGCATATCCTCTATGGGCATGCTTTTCTTTACCAATTCCAATTATCCGTATTATCTAAAAGTTGATCGATGTCAAATGTATCAAGATGGAATGGAACTGACTCTTCTGCTATCGCTTCAGTGGCTAACAATAATTGGTCGATATCAATAATGGCCAAAACAGTCCTCTCCCTTTTTTAATGGTGTTTACCCTCATTTTTAATACTTTAAACAATTCGTTCAAAAGAAATTTTATTAGAGGGTCTCCTTAAAATTTTACATTTGACATTTATTTAAGAGGCAGTGAATCTTTTTCAGATCCTTCCGGAGAAAGCGTATGTATCAATTTAACCAGCTTATAAAAGGTCCCGCTGCAGATCGTTACCTCGGGCAGATTATGAAATATTGATTTTTTATTAATATGATAATTTTCTTTCTCAGGAGAATACACAATTATTTTCTTATTTAAAGATAAAGCATAGCCAAGCTCATATAGATTACCTTTTCCAGCCGTTAGGAAGATCAGCATGAAATCGGCTTCCTCTATCCCCTTTTTTTCATATTCTCCAATGTCGTCCGTTATTTGGTTTTTCTCATCATTCGTAATTAAATTCATGTCATTCACACAAGTAAATCCTTTTGAAGTCAATTTCTTGATCAATGATTTTACTTGCTTCAAATTTTTTTCGTCTGATGCTATATAATATTTCACACATACACCTCCAAAATATATAACTATTGATACTTTTTACCTATGTTACCTATACTATACATATTCGTTATAAAGAACGCAATATCCTTTCCCCAAAAATAAAAAATAATTAAATGGGGAATTTTTTAGCGAAACTAAAAACCATCATTCCTTTTACAGGTAATGATGGTTTTTTATATTTTATGAGTGCCACTATTATCCCCATCGACTTCAGCTTACTAAAAAAATAATAAAATAATATAGTATGTACTGGTCTGACATTCCGGGTTACAAATTCAAGTAATCCAAAATAAAAACCTTGTCCTTTAACCGGCAAGGTTTTTCTATTTTTCATATGTGATATTTTCTATTTCAATTCTGAAGGGTGCAGMCTCGCATATATTAATTCCCCGATCCAGATTCACCTTTTCCATTTCGCTTGCATCCGGGATTGTTTTTTTATCGTGTATAAAATGTTCGACCATGGATTCCAACAGTTCTTGAGCACAAGCTAAGGCATCTAACCGATTCCTGCCGCTAACGGAAGAAATAATTCCTTCTCGCCTAAAATCCGGGAAACAAACTTGAACGGAAAAAGAGTCGATAATCAACGGGTGCTTTTCATAATAGAATACGGCTGGGTACTCAAAGATTTGAATGGTCAAAATATCATCCCTTCATACAATATTTAGATATTTATAATAATTATAACATGAATTTCCATTTTATATAGGTTTAAATTACTTTTCTTTGTTTGTCAAGTTAATACTTACATTCAATAGGTTGATATGTCCGTATTGACTACGAAATAAAAAAACACCATGAAAATCAAAATCATGAGAACATTCAAGATTATTCCAATAATGCTGCACACTTTTCCAGCTGTCACTAAACCATTTCCAGATTCACCAGTAAGGTTCATTTCTTGTTTACTCTTCGATGCAAATATTAACCCTAAAATACCTAATATGATGCCGATGATTGGAATAAACAGGGATAATACCCCCATGATCAATGATACAATCGCTTTGCTATTGCTTCTTTTAATTTCCGACATATTTTCCACCTTCTTTCTTCTTTTATATATACGGTTATTAAAAGCAAAAGATTCATTTTTTGTGTACTCATTCATCATTATTATTCCATTTGATTAAGAAGTCCGCTCCCTTTCCGCCGACTGTCTGGATCATGGAGTATAAACAAGTTTTAAAACAAGGTTGAGGGTGAGACACTTCCGAATCTCCTAGACAAATAGAAAACGACTCATTTCTGAGCCGTTTTTTTAGGTGCGTTTCAATTCAAGTCTCTGGGCTACCAAAGAAAGGCTATAGTTAACTATGAAATACATGAGAGCTACCAGGATCAAAATCGGTATTAAATACTTTTGACTTTGTCCATATATGATTTGACCATGATGGGTCAGCTCCGGCAAAGAGATGACAACCGCTAAAGAGGTATCCTTTAATAAAGAAATGAATTGGCTGACAATGGGAGGAACCATGCGGCGCAGCGCTTGGGGCAGAATAATATGTATCAATGCCTGTGTATAGCTCAAACCTGATGAACGGGCAGCTTCCATTTGGCCTTTATCAATGGATTTCAGTCCACTTCGAATGACTTCAGAAAGYATGGCTGACTCAAAAATTGTCAAGGCAACGATAGCTGCTGGAATGATTTCCAGTTTAATCCGTATCTCCGGCAAAGCAAAATACGTAAAAAATATGATTAATAACAGAGGTAAATTACGTACCGTTTCTACAATCAAAGCTAGTATTTGTGATAACACCGGCACTTTTGCGTATCGGATTATACCTACAAGCCCGCCAATAATGAAACTTAGAATAATGGATATAAAAGCTACCTGGAGCGTTACCCAAAATCCTTCTAATAAAAACTTAAGATTATCTGGTGTATAGGCACCTGCAAAATCCATATCTTATACCTCCCTCAATTACTCTTAGCCAGACGTTTTTCCAAATAACCAACGCCAAAGCTTAAAGGAATGGTAAGAATTAAGTAAAAAGCTGCAACGAAAATGTACACATCAAACACGACAAATGTCCTTGAAGAAATCAAATCCCCGTGGTACATAAGATCGAGTCCTGCAACGACGGCCAAAATGGAAGAATTCTTTACTAAATTGATAAATTGGTTCCCTAAAGGAGGAATGACTATTTTAACGGCCTGCGGCAGTATGACGAGCCTCATGGCCTGCCCATATGTCAGGCCTGATGAACGGGCAGCTTCCATTTGACCCTTAGGCACGGAGAGTATGCCTGCCCGAATTGCCTCAGCTATGAAAGATGAAGTGTAAATGGTCAAGGCTAATGTCCCTGCATATAGACCGCTTAGTTTAAGACCAAGAAAGAAGAAAAAGGTAATGATCAATAACGGTATGTTCCGAATGAACTCGACATAGGCGGTACCCAGCCAGTTTAGTGGCTTTATTGGCGCAATCCGCATGATGGCAATTAGCACACCAAGAATCAAACTCGATACCAACGCGATCAAACTCGACATGATCGTATTTTTAAAGCCTAATAAATACATATCCAGATTCTCTGTTAAAATGGAGACATCAAGCACGGCATACAACTCCTTTAACTAGTAAGGATGAGCAATACGCTCATCCTCACAGACAAATGTTCAAATGTTATTCAAGGTCAGCTGCCCATATACATTTGCTAAAATGTTTAGTGTTTAATCCATTTATCATGGATTTCGTCGTACTTGCCAGAATCTTTAAGTGACTTAAGGGCTTTATTCAACTCTTCCACAAATTCAGTATTCCCTTTTTTTACGGCAATTCCATATGGCTCTTCGGTAAATGTACCGCCAACAAGCTCATAGCTTGGATCTTCATCTGCCATTCCATAAAGGATGGAATCATCCGTTGTCAATGCATCCCCTTGTCCGGATTTAAGTGCAGCGAACGCTTCGGAATAGTTTTCAAATTCCAGCACTTGTGCTTCAGGAGCTTTTTCACGGATATTTATGGAAGAAGTAGAGCCCTTGACAGCCAATACCTTTTTCCCTTTCAAACTATCAATGCCCTTGATATCGCTGCCCTTTTTGACTAACAAAGATTGTCCCGCGTCGAAGTAAACATCAGTGAAGTCAACTTCTTTTTTACGATCTTCCGTGATAGTCATAGTTGCTACAATTGCGTCGATATCACCATTATTCAATAATGCCATCCTGGTTTTAGAAGTCACTTCTTTAAATTCAACTTTATTCTCATCACCAAGGATTTCTGCTGCAAGAGCTTTGGCAATATCAATATCAAAGCCTTCTACCTCTCCAGAACTAGGATTCTTCAAACCGAATAGCCTTGTATCATTTTTCACCCCMAAAACGATCTTATCCTTTTCCTTCACTTGTGCTAGAACATCTTCTTCTTTGCCTTTACCTCCACCCTCTTCAGCTTTGTCGGTATCATTCCCCCCGCCGCAACCAGCTAATAAAATGACAGCCARTAATGATAGCAAAGATAATTTTAACCATTTCTTTTTCTTCAACATGTAATTCACCCCTGTTTTTTATTTAATGATTTAATATACGGCTAAGGAATAAACGAGCCCTCTCTTCACGAGGATTGGCGTAAAACTCAGCCGGAGTTGCCTCTTCTAAAACCCTGCCTTCGTCCATGAATACGATTCGATCCGCCACTTCACGGGCAAATCCCATTTCGTGCGTAACAACCACCATCGTCATTCCTTCATGGGCAAGTGCTTTCATAACATCCAGTACCTCGCCAATCATTTCCGGATCCAAGGCTGAGGTAGGTTCATCAAAAAGCATGATTTCCGGTCCCATTGCCAAACCTCTGGCAATCGCTACCCGTTGCTGCTGTCCACCTGAAAGCTGGGAAGGAAATGAATTTGCTTTATCTCCAATCCCCACTTTGTCCAAATACTTCAGTGCAATCTTTTTTGCTTCCTCTTCGGATTGTCCCAAGACCTTCCTGGGAGCAAGCATGATATTCTCGAGCACGGTTTTATGGGGATACAAGTGAAAATGCTGGAAAACCATACCGATATTCCGACGGAGTTTGTTTATGTCCGTCTTTTTATCCGCTACATTCAAACCATTTATTGAAAGGGATCCTTCCGAAATGGTCTCTAGACGATTAATGCATCGAAGCAGTGTACTTTTTCCTGATCCGGAAGGTCCGATGACCACTACCACTTCCCCTTTCTTGATTGTTAGATTAATTTCTTTCAATACATGGAAATCGCCATAATACTTATTCACTCGGTCAAAAACTATCATAATTAGCACCCCGTCCATAATCAATCTTCGAAACTGAATATTTATAATAATCAGAATTATAAAAGCGTACTATAACATTCTCTTAACTCGAATCATAACTTATGTATAATCCTTTCTTCCAATATTATTTCCCAATATTTCGATAGTGTTAGGGAAGCGACCATTTTTATTGTTATTTTAAACTAGTAATTTAAATAATATATTCAATATTCACACTTTTTATTATATATAATATTTCTTAAAATTACCATATAAACTTTAAATTGTTAAAAACGTTATCATATTTCATGATATTATTGCTATATTCCATATAAATGTTAAATTTTAACTTATTTCCCCTTGGAAAAATTCCCTCTTTTTGTAAAAAAATCATTTATTTCCCGAAAGCTGAATACGCTTTTAATAAACAAAAAGACAGCATTTGCTGTCTTTTCGTATTATTCCTTTATCGCATCTTCAAATGGTGCTGAATACAAACCCCTTGGCGCCAGCATATCCGTATCTGATTCATGAATTTCCCCATTGTGGGTATATGGACCTGCTGGAAAAAAATCAAACAAATCACTTTCCTTATGTATGATCAAGAAATAATCGTATAAATCATCCATAAGTTCCTGATGTTCATCTATTTTCATGATTTCACCACATTCATCAATTTCAAAGTTTTCATTAATCGCATCTTGAAGTTCCTCATTATTTGAATACGCGATATAAAAATCGACATCTCCGCACTCCATGCATAGCAAGAGTTTTTCTTCCAGTGCTTCTTCAAAGGTTTTCAGGACGATTTCCTTAAGTATGGCATCAATCTTTCCAGGATTAATCAATTTAATTTTAGTCTGGAACACAAAACCCCTCCAATCAAATACTGGCATTAAAATACCAAACGCCAGTTTAATAAGCTACTCTTTAATATTAAAATGAAATTGTTGAAATCATTTTTTCATCAACACCTAAATAAAGTCCATAAGTTCATGTACCGCGATGGGTACCTAGCCCAAGATTTGGTCATCAAGGGCAATGCCTATAATTAGGCCGGATCTCGTTTATTGGATAGGAAACGTCCGATTCGTGTTTATAATAAGTTTGCCCACATAATTAGAATCATAATCTTCTATAATACAAAGAAAAAGATGATGGGAAGCGTAATCAGGCTTAATGATGTACTGATGAATGTAGCACTTGAAACGAATTCAGGCTCCGTATTGAATTGGAGCGCATACATTGTAGTGTTGGCCGCCGTTGGCATGGCAGCTACGATGATCATGATATGCCTGACCATTTCACCCACTGGCAAGGCAAGTGATAACAGGAAGGCAATTGCTGGTGAAACGGCAAGTTTAAGAAGTAGCGAAACTGATAGCTTTCGATAGGCAATTTTTCTCAGGGAAATGTTGGCCAGCTGCATTCCCAGTGTAATCATGATTGTTGGGATCGCTGCGTTTGCAACAAGATTAATAGCTTCCATAACCGAATTGCTTAAAGGTATGTTCACGAACTGAAATACTGTTCCCGCAATAGCTCCATAAACAATTGGCATTCGACATACCGCTTTAATTGCTGTTTGAACTCCGTTTCCTTCAGGACTGCCCTTTGCTGCAAAATAAATGCCGATCGTGCACATCACTAACTGCTGTCCCACCATAAGGATGATTGCATAATCGAGTCCTGCGGCTCCGAATAGCAGGAATATGACGGGTGTACCGTAATTCCCGTTATTCATGAATGCCGATGCCAATATCATGCCGCTTGTTTCAGTGACTGTATAATTGCGAAAAAAAGATATAATGTAGACTACCAGTATGAGAGAAAGGCAAAGTACTATCGTGAATAAGAACAGGTAAAAATAATTAATCGTAAATTCTGCGGAATAAAAAGTCCGGAACACGAGAAAAGGTGACATTAAATATAATGCCATCGTGGAAATCGATTTTGTATCAAGATTAAACTTTTTCTGACCAATGAAACCTAAAACAAATATACCGAATATCGGTAATAGAACTCCCAAAAAACCCATGCATATCACCTTCATAATTCTAATGATTTTCTTCTAACAATATCAGTTTTATAATTATTTGTAAAAATTCTTTTAAATCCTTTCGATCGCACGTCATAAATTGATTTTTCCTTATTTTCAGAAAACGATATTCTGTTTCCCCAGACATATGGTATATTGTTTATTATATTTACGTTAAAAAACGTAACATTAACACTTTTTGGTTATTAATATATGAAGGGGTGTTTTTTAGTGGATGTAAAATTCATGGAAATGGCTGTTCGGCTTGCAAATGAAAATGTACTGGCTAAGAACGGAGGTCCTTTTGGTGCTATAATCGTAAAAGATGGCAAAGTCGTGGGCAGAGGATGTAATAATGTGACAACGGCCAACGATCCAACTG
>NZ_JBFUIQ010000089.1:0-15898 GCF_056401795.1 Peribacillus sp. P4_D6 | reverse complement strand
ATGTGACCGTGAATGGATTCCCGGGAGTCGAGAAAAAGAAAAAACCTGTTTTTGATCCAGCACCGATTCCTAATGTTGGTGGCTTGCCGCTTATCTCGGGTACAAAAAATATACTTGAAGAGCAGGGAGCAGAGGGACTGGTCAATTGGATCAAAGAACAGAAAGAGGTATTGATCACCGATACGACTTTCCGTGATGCACATCAATCTTTACTGGCGACGAGAATCAGGTCGAAAGATATCCTTGATATCGCAGAACCTACAGCAAAACTGCTTCCTGATTTATTTTCAATGGAAATGTGGGGCGGGGCAACTTTCGATGTCGCCTATCGTTTCTTGAAAGAAGATCCGTGGGACAGGCTGTTAAGTTTCAGGAAAAAAGCACCGAATGTCCTATTACAAATGCTTTTAAGGGCTTCAAATGCAGTTGGTTATAAGAATTATCCTGATAATGTCATTCGTGAATTCGTAGAGAAATCAGCGGATGCAGGCGTTGATGTTTTCCGTATCTTCGATAGTTTAAACTGGGTTAAAGGGATGGAATTGGCTATTGATGCAGTCCGTCAATCCGGCAAAATTGCAGAAGCTGCCATTTGTTATACAGGGGACTTGAATGATCCAACACGCAGCAAGTATAATATCGACTACTATAAAAATATGGCGGTGGAATTGGAACAAGCCGGTGCCCATATTTTAGCGATCAAGGATATGGCCGGGCTCTTGAAGCCTGATGCTGCTTACCGCCTTGTCTCGGAACTGAAAGAATCGACATCCCTTCCGATTCATTTGCATACTCATGATACAAGCGGAAATGGCATTTACATGTATTCTAAAGCGATTGAAGCCGGTGTGGATATCGTTGATACGGCGATTGGTTCTTTAGCTGGACTGACTTCGCAGCCAAGTGTACAAACCCTTCATTATGCATTGGAGGGTTCAAGCAGACAGCCTAAGTTGGAAGTCGATTCACTAGAGCGTTTAGGAGAATACTGGGGTGAGGTCAGGAAATTCTATCATGACTTCGAAAGCGGAATGAATGCACCTCATACCGAGGTTTACAAACACGAAATGCCGGGCGGTCAATATAGTAATCTGCAGCAGCAAGCCAAAGCAGTTGGGCTGGGGGACCGCTGGCATGAAGTGAAAGAGATGTATCAGCGCGTCAATGTAATGTTCGGCGATATCGTTAAAGTGACTCCTTCATCCAAAGTTGTTGGGGACATGGCTTTATTCATGGTTCAAAATAACCTGTCTGAAGAGGATGTTCTGACAAAAGGTAAATCCATCGATTTCCCTGATTCAGTCATAGAGTTATTCGAAGGCTATCTAGGTCAGCCAGTTGGGGGATTCCCTAAAGAGCTTCAGGAAGTTATCCTGAAAGGGAAGAAACCTATAACAGTAAGACCGGGTGAGTTATTGGAAGAAGTGGACTTTGCAGCACTTAAAGAAGAATTATTCAAGGAATTGGGACGGGCAGTCACTGATTTCGATGTGCTTGCATATGCCCTATATCCAAAAGTATTCCTGGACTACAATAAAACGATTGAGCTGTTTGGAGATGTTTCCAACCTCGATACCGCGACTTTCTTATATGGTATGAGGCTAGGGGAAGAAATCGAAGTTGAAATCGAAAAGGGTAAAACGCTTATCGTAAAATTGGTTTCAATCGGCCAGCCATTGGCTGATGGAACACGGGTTGTGTATTTTGAGTTGAATGGTCAATCACGTGAAGTGATCATCAAGGATGAAAACATTAAATCTTCCGTTGTATCAAAAGTAAAAGCTGATCCAAAAAATAAAGAACAAATCGGTGCGACAATGCCAGGTACGGTAATTCGTGTAGTGGTCGAGAAAGGAGATCAGGTCAAGCAGGGTGATCACCTGATCATTACGGAAGCGATGAAAATGGAAACCACCGTGCAAGCACCATTCTCCGGGACCATCAAAGATATTTATGTAAAAGATGGAGAAGCGATCAGTACTGGGGACTTATTGATTGAAATAACTAAGTAATATCGCTGACTGTGACCTTCTGAATGATTTAGGGTATATGGGGTATGCTTGAGGTTTCAAGCTGCCCTACACCCTCTTTCAAGGCAATCCACGGTATCTTAAGACAAAACAAGAACCACCATTCCCCRGGGAATGGTGGTTCTTGTTTTGTCTTATTATATTATTGATTGAACAATCAGAAATTAACGGGCGGGTACTGTTGGTGTTATGTCCTTTTCATCCTGTCCTTTGACTGTGTGCGTGGAGTTTCTTTTTTGCTTGGCCAGTGCATTTTTTTTGCTTCTTGATGTCAATAGCATCAAATAGCTCATTACACCAAAAAAGCAGGCAATGAATAATGCGTGTGTCAATGCGATATATAAGTTTTGCCTTGAGAAAATGATGAAGGCTCCAGCGGTAACCTGTAAAAATACGAGAATGAATGCAGCCATCCAACCGCCATATAACACTTTTTGATTTTTGTAATGTTTTTTTGCGATATAAGCCACATACGATACCCAAATGAAAATGGCGCCTGCGATTGCACGGTGTCCCATCTGAATCCATTCATAAAGGTTAGAGGGGAGCGCAAGGCTGTCATTTACACATAAAGGCCAATCCTTACATATAAGACTTGATTCTGTATGCCTTACAAGAGCACCTGTATATACGACTACGAGACAAAAAATCAATACGCCAATGATATGGAATTTCATTCGTTTGTCAACTATAAGTTTTTCGGCTTCGAACTTCTTGTCTACTTCAAAAATCAACAATGTCAGTAAAAAGACGGCAGCAAAGGAAATGAGCGATATGCCGAAATGAAGGGCAAGGACAAAATCGGATTGTGACCAAATGACGGCAGCGGCCCCGATTAACCCTTGTAGTAACAGAAAACCAAAAGAAAGGACGGATAAGAAACGTGCTTCACGGATATGGCCGATTTTTTTCCAAGACATATACGATAAAATTAAAACCAAGAATCCTCCAGCACCTGAAACGAGACGATGGGAAAGTTCAATGACCAATTCAATCGTGATTTTGTCCGGGATCAATTGGCCATTGCACAATGGCCAGGACCTGCCGCATCCCATGCCGGAATCCGTCTTCGTGACTAAAGCGCCGCCAAGTAAGATGAAAAGCATTACAATCGTTGTTAAAACAGCAAACCATTTAAGAGACGATTTCACTAGTAGTCCCACCTTTTTCTCTGTAGCAAATTAGGTTTGTTCCATAAAAATAATAATAGCATAAGATTTTTCATAATATTTGTCGAACTTCCTCGATATTACACAAAATAGAATGATTTTACAAGTTCAGTTAATGTTATAACTATTAATTAAAATGCCTGAAATAGTTGAAAGTTACAAAAGACTTTGATAGAAATAAAGGGAGTGTAAACCTTCAAGTAGGAGCAAAATAGGGAATAAGCCTAGGGGATGATGATAATAGCATACTATTCATGTTCTTGATGAACATCTTACAAGAGCAGTAAATTATTGAGACACAAATTGGTCAAAAATATCCGAAAAATTTTCACAAAAGCTTCCAAAAATGTGTTTTAATATATTGAAGAAATGATTTTACTAAATTTTACTGTTATTAAGCATGATATTAAGAATGATAGCTCTCGATGGATTCCATTGACGACAGTCATTGGTAAATAATTTACTTTTTGTTTACGCTTCCTTGGTTACAAATATCAAAAAGTATGAAATAATGTTCTATAGCATATGTAAGTATTTTTTTGCATTTGCGTCTGTGCTGAATGATTTAAAGGAGGAAAACAAATGTCAGAAACAAGGGGTTTGTCAGAAGCTGTCATGGAGGACAGTAAAGCCGCCCTTCAATCGGATATACCTGAAACAACAGCTTGGAAGGATTTTCTCGCACTTATAAAAGTGGGGATCGTCAATTCAAATATAATTACAGCTTTTACCGGCGTGTGGTTAGCTCTTCATTTTTCGGGGCTTAGCTTCTTAAGCAATCTAGATGTAGTGTTTTATACACTTGCTGGTTCGGCGCTCATAATGGCGGGATCTTGCAGTTTCAATAATTATTATGACCGTGATATCGATCATTTAATGGAAAGAACGAAAAACCGTCCAACGGTAACGGGGAAAGTACAGCCTTCAAAGGTATTGGCGTTAAGTTTCGGCTTAATTGCTGCAGGGCTGATTTTACTTGCATTGACTAATATGACAACTGCCATACTGGGAGCATTCGGCGTCTTCGCCTATGTTGTTTTATATACTATGGTTTTCAAACGTAGATTTGTCTCGAATACGATAATAGGCAGTATATCCGGAGCGGTGCCTCCGCTTATCGGGTGGGCTGCGGTCGACCCGGGCCTTGATAAGATCGCCTGGGTCCTGTTCGCGATCATGTTCTTGTGGCAGCCTCCTCATTTTTATGCACTTGCAATGAGGCGTGTCGAAGAATATCGTGCAGCTGGAGTACCTATGCTTCCGGTCGTAAAAGGGTTCAAGGCTGCAAAAAGATCGATTATGCTGTGGATCATCTGTTTAATGTTCATTCCTTTCTTTTTAACTCCATTAGGAACACCGCTAGTTATTCTTGCTGCATTATTGAGCACAGGTTGGCTTATTTTGGGAATTAAGGGGTATAAAAAGAAAGACGATGTTAAATGGGCAACATCCATGTTTGTATATTCTCTAAATTATATGACCATTTTATTTGTAGCGATGGTTATTGTCACACTGATCTAGATTTGGTTTAAATAAACTGGCGGCCTGTTCTTTTACAGGCTCCAGTTTACTGATAAATAAAGCACTTACCGCCATTCATACATATTAACGGAACCAACAGGGGCATACATAAGAGCGGTTACATGGATCAACTTAATAATTCCTTAGATTAGGGATTCTTTCTTTTTAGAAATTGACATAGAGAGAATATTCGCAATTGCGCCCATTTTTATTTTTGTGAGAAAATTTTGACGAAAGAGGGGTTTCTGAAGCTATGAAAAAAAGGCTGCACAAATGGCGCCTAATTGCTCTGCTGGGAATTGTAGGACTTGTCCTTTCGGGCTGCGGCGAACCATTTCTATCCGCACTGAAGCCAGCTGGCGATGTTGCGCAATCTCAGTATGACTTACTGATATTGAGTACACTAATCATGGTACTGGTTATTATTGTTGTGATTATTTTGTTTGTTGTAGTTATACTACGCTTCCGTCGGAAGGAAGGCGACGAAACAATACCGAAACAAATTGAAGGAAGTCATAAACTCGAAATTATCTGGACTGTTATTCCTATCCTTCTTTTAATTGTTCTGGCTGTTCCAACCGTCGTCACGACTTTTGACTTAGCCGACACAAAGGCAATGGATAAGAAAGATAAGGATGGAAAGACGAAGGATGCACTTGTCGTGAATGTTAGGGCAAACCTTTATTGGTGGGAGTTTGAATATCCAGACCTTGGCGTCGTAACAAGTCAGGATTTGGTTGTGCCGACAGATCGAAAAGTGTACTTCAATCTAACTGCTTCAGATGTTAAGCACTCATTCTGGGTACCGTCTGTCGGAGGGAAGATGGATACAAATACAGAAGGGGTCAATCAGTTTTTCTTAGAATTCGATGGTGAAAAGGCAGAAGATTCGAACAACGTATTCTACGGAAAATGTGCTGAGCTTTGCGGTCCTTCACATGCTTTGATGGATTTTAAGGTCATAACGAAGTCTAAAAGTGATTTTGAAGCATGGACTAAAGATATGAAAGCCTCGAAGGAACCTGTCGTTGAAGGCGATCTGGCCAAACAGGGTGAAGCTGTCTTTAATCAAAGTTGTATAGGCTGCCATGCGGTGACGCCGAATGACAGCAGGCCTGAAGCTGCTCGTCAGGCTCCGAATCTGGCTACATTCGGTGAGCGTGAAAAAGTTGCTGGCGTATTGGATCATACGGAAGAGAATGTGAAGAAATGGATCAAGGATCCTGAGAAGTATAAACCGGGCAACACGATGACCGGTACTTACGGTGAACTTTCGGATTCAGATATTAATGCACTGGCAGCTTATCTATTAGAGCTTAAGGTGGAAGACAAATAGAACATTGATTAAGGAGGTTAAATCGTGAGTACCTACGCTAATAAAAAAGGATTTGGCGCTACGCTTTGGGATTATCTGACGACGGTAGACCATAAGAAAATCGCCATTCTATATCTTATCTCTGGCGGGTTATTCTTTGTAATCGGCGGTTTGGAAGCGATGTTTATCCGTATCCAGCTTGCAATCCCAAATAATGACTTCGTTAGTGCCGGATTTTATAATGAAATTTTGACCATGCACGGTACGACAATGATATTCCTGGCGGCCATGCCATTGGTATTTGCTGTTATGAATGCGGTTGTGCCATTACAGATAGGGGCACGTGATGTTGCGTTCCCATTTTTGAACTCATTAGGTTTTTGGCTGTTTTTCTTTGGGGGAGTCTTTTTAAATCTTTCCTGGTTTTTAGGGGGGGCTCCCGATGCAGGCTGGACATCGTATGCATCACTATCCCTTCACTCCGAAGGCCATGGCATTGATTTTTACGTCCTTGGACTACAAATATCAGGTTTTGGAACACTAATGGCAGGAATCAATTTCCTAGTAACCATCATTAATATGCGTGCGCCAGGTATGACATATATGCGTATGCCGCTGTTTACCTGGTCAACTTTCGTTGTTTCTGCATTGATATTATTCGCTTTTCCTCCGCTTACCGTGGGATTGGTGTTAATGATGTTCGATCGGATGTTTGGTGCAAATTTCTTTGATGTAGCGGCAGGGGGAAATACGATCATTTGGGAGCATTTATTCTGGATATTCGGTCACCCGGAAGTATATATCTTGATTCTTCCAGCGTTCGGTATTTTTTCTGAAATTTTCGCTACCTTCTCCAGAAAAAGATTGTTTGGTTATTCATCGATGGTATTTGCAACCGTTTTAATCGGTTTCTTAGGTTTCATGGTTTGGGCGCACCATATGTTTACCACTGGTCTAGGTCCGATCGCAAATGCAATCTTTGCCGTGGCGACCATGGCTATCGCTGTACCGACAGGTATAAAGATATTCAACTGGATTTTTACGATGTGGGGAGGAAGCGTCAAGTTCACGGTTCCGATGCTTTATGCAGTTGCCTTTATTCCTACATTTACAATGGGCGGCGTGACTGGTATCATGCTCGCATCTGCACCTGCTGATTATCAATACCATGATAGTTATTTCGTTGTTGCCCATTTCCACTATGTAATCGTCGGTGGGGTTGTATTAGGTTTATTGGCAGGGATCAATTTCTATTGGCCGAAGATGTTTGGAACAATGTTAAGCGAAAAATTGGGGCAAATCACATTTTGGACGTTCTTGATTGGTTTCCATTTAACATTCTTCATTCAACATTTCTTAGGTTTGATGGGGATGCCTCGTCGCGTATTTACATTCTTGGACAATCAAGGCTTTAATACAGGTAATATGATTAGTACTGTGGGAGCCTTTTTGATGGCATTTGGTGTCTTGGTTATGGTCATCAATATCATCATTACATCTGTGAAGAATGAAAAGGTCGGCAATGATCCTTGGGGAGATGGCCGTACGCTAGAATGGGCCATTCCATCACCACCGCCTTTTTATAATTTTAAACAACTGCCGTTAGTCCGCGGATTAGATCCTTACTGGGTTGAAAAAATGGAAGGGAAAAAGGAAATGACTCCTGCAGAACCACTTGGGGATATCCATATGCCAAATTCATCTATTCTTCCATTAACGATTGCTTCAGGTTTATTTATCGCTGCATTCGGTGCTTTATACCATATGGATGATAAGACATGGACCCTGCCTATAATGATAGTAGGACTTTTGGTGACATTTGGTTCAATGTTTATTCGTTCAGTTAAAGACGATCATGGATACCATATTCATAAAGCAGATCTTATGGACGATAAAGACAAGGGAGGTAAGGCATAATGCAAACAGATGAAAGATTCACGGATGCCACTTGGCCTGCTTCTCCCGAGAAAGCGACTTTAGAAGGTAAAAATAAGTATTTAGGTTTCTGGTTGTTTCTTGGTGGAGAGACTGTTTTATTCGCCTCACTATTTGCAACTTACCTAGCATTGAAGGATAAAGTTCCAAATGGTGATGCAGCCTTAGCTAAAGATTTATTCGAATTACCACTTACTTTTGTAGCAACCATGCTGTTACTGACCAGTTCATTGACCAGTGTGTATGCAATGTACCATATGAAAAATAACCACTTTAAACAAATGCAAGCTTGGCTTGTGATTACGGTTGCACTTGGTTTTGGTTTTCTTGGACTCGAGATTTATGAATTTAATCACTATGTTCATGAATTCCATCATACCTTTACGAGCAGTGCCTTCGGCTCCGCGTTTTATACGTTAGTTGGTTTTCATGGAGGACACGTTGCTTTCGGTTTGGTTTGGATAATATCTCTTATGGTTCGTAATGCAGGAAGGGGCTTGAATTTGTATAACGCTCCTAAATTTTTTGTTGCGAGTCTATATTGGCATTTCATTGACGTAGTCTGGGTATTTATCTTTACTGTCGTATACTTAATGGGAATGGTGGGATAACTGATGGCGAATGAACAATCAAATTCAGCGAACCCGAATGTCGATTTAAAATATCGCCGTAAGAAAAATGCTGAAGAGATGAAACACCAAGTAATATCATTTACACTAATGATTTTCTTTACATTACTTGCTTTTGCTGCAGTAGGAATTGAGGGTTTTTCACATTGGTTCATTAAACCGGTCATTTTGCTGCTGGCAGTTGTACAAGTGATTTTCCAATTGTATTATTTCATGCACATGAAGCATAAAGGGCATGGCACCATTGCATTGTTCTTATTTTCCGGCCTTGCAGTGGGCTTGATAACGGTCCTAGTGTTCCTAACGATTGTTTGGATATAAACCATAAAGAAAATCGGCTATTGAATGATAGCCGGTTTTTCTTTATGTGGTGATTCTCATCCAAGTTTATCTATATTTGTTACAATGTTTCATTTTAGGTATAATGGATAGTAAGAAAAAGTTCATGAACGAGGTGATTTTTTTGTCTATTGATATTTTTGGATTTCGCGCTTTGTGGAGTCCTTATTATTTTGCCGCCCTCGTACTTATTACCGTTGGCTATTTTTGGCTGGTGACAAAAAAAAGGGGGAAGTTTCCGGGCAGCTCACCGCTTTCCGTCAAACAGGCAACTTATTTTTTGATAGCCATGTTCCTTCTTTATGTGGTAAAAGGATCGCCGCTGGATTTATTGAGCCATATCATGTTCAGTGCCCACATGTTTCAAATGGCACTGCTCTATCTCGTGATTCCGCCATTATTTATCATTGCGATTCCAGATTGGCTTATGAGAACACTCATAAATTCAAGGGGAGTGAAGCCGTTATTTCAGTTTTTCACGAGACCTCTTATCGCCCTTTTATTATTTAACGTTCTTTTCTCGTTGTACCATATCCCGTTAGTATTCGACTTTATCAAAACGGGGATGTGGATTCATGCCGGATACACGGTCCTTTTATTTACGACCGCTGTTTTGATGTGGTTCCCGCTTGTCAATCAACTGCCCGAACGTGAAAGTCTATCAGGTGTGAAAAAAGTAGCTTATATATTCGGCAGTGGCATTCTAATGACCCCTGCCTGTGCTTTAATCATATTTGCTAATGATCCGATGTATGATACATTCACCAATGCGGAATCTTGGGCCAGTGCCATGGAACTTTGCGTTCCGGCTTCCGCACTATCCGGTTTAACGCTCAGTGGTCCGGAAATGTTCAATGGACTGCCATTGCTTGAGGATCAACAGCTTGGCGGGGTTCTGATGAAAGTGATTCAAGAAATCGTATTAGGCTATGTATTGGGTGTCATTTTCTTTGCTTGGTTCAAAAAGGAGAATGGCGGCCAAAATGATATCGATCCTATACCTTCGGATTTTCAGACTGCAGAATAATTGTACGATAAAAGACTTGTCTTGGGGCGGACAAGTCTTTTATCTGACTTTACCTGATTTTCGAATTAAAGCAAATAGCCAGTAATTTGACTTGGGTATTCTATAAAAGTGAGCATTCTGTTAATAATCCTTGATTTTATTGAATTTTATGATTGCCTCTTATAAAATGGTAGTTGATTAATAAATATAGAGAGGACTACATTTCATATGTCTTTACCAATCCTTCCAACGATAAGTACAGCCTTCATTGTATTAAGTGCCATCACTGTTGCAATAGGCTGGTATCAAATTAAACAGCGCAAAATCGAGACCCATAAAAAAACCATGATGGCAGCTGCGGTTTTTGCGGTGATCTTTTTCACTATATATCTTTCTCGGACGGTCTTCATTGGTAGTACGTCGTTTGGCGGACCCGATGACATAAAAATTTATTATACGATTTTTTTGATTTTCCATATAACGCTTGCAACAACTGGAGCTGTTTTGGGGATCATCATGCTTACCACTGGGTTTAAAGGTAAATTCGCCATTCATAAAAAAATCGGGCCGGCGACAAGCATCATTTGGTTTTTCACTGGGATTACTGGAGTAGCTGTTTACATCCTGCTTTATGTGATTTATCATGGCGGCGAAACAACATCTTTAATAAAGGCGATCCTAGGATTTTAAAGTGACAAAAAAGCCTGGTGCAAAAAAAGCATCAGGCTTTTGTATTGGATACACAAAAGAGAGCATCACACATGATCCTCTCTCTTTGTACCACTTTTCGCTGACGGCTTTTATAGGCCGTTGAATTGCGTAAGTTCTTCTTTGATTTGAGCGAGGATTTTTTCACTTTGTTTAACTAGTGATGCAGGAAAATCCTCCCCTTCACCATATTCAACTCCGTGTGGATAATAATGTTTTCCTAATAGAGGAACCATTAATTTGATGACGGCCCTGTGAGCGCCAACATCGCCCTCTGTAGCATAGCCAAGTATTCTCAGGTAAAACGTGCCTTCTTTTAATTCGAACTTACGATCGTAACTTACTCTTTCGTAATCCCATTGTTCTGCTCGTATTAAACCATATTGCGGCATTAGGTCATCTAATCGGTTTAAGTCGGCTGTGATGTTTTCGA
Source organism: Peribacillus sp. P4_D6 (assembly GCF_056401795.1). Taxonomy (NCBI): domain Bacteria; kingdom Bacillati; phylum Bacillota; class Bacilli; order Caryophanales; family Bacillaceae; genus Peribacillus; species Peribacillus sp. P4_D6. The sequence continues at coordinate 4,813 of NZ_JBFUIQ010000089.1, read as the reverse complement.
TTCCAAAGCTTTCAAATTTCACGAGTAGTACCTCCTATGTTTACTATTGAGAATTAAAATGACATACCGGGAAAATATTATGTACATGAATATATTAAAAATCTCCAAGTATGTTTATAATATACCATTTTATCCTATATTTTATAATAGTACGAAATGGTGGAAGTTGCAATGAACTCAACCATGGTATTTTAATCATTCACAAAAGTTCCATTTTTAAAATAAATTTAATGAAGGGGCAGTCTAACGTAAATTAGAAAAATATGATTGAACAGTGATATAATCAGGAAAGAAAGGTTTTTGCATTGGATACATAAATTAGATAGAGAGAGGGAGTGTTCCTCTGCGCAGTTTAGGTAAGGTGTTGGTGTTAATCATTATTTTTTTCGTAATCGGTATTTATCTTAATATCGGCGATGAAGATGAAGGGAACCCCCTTATTGATGGTAACAAAGGTGTTAACCCCAATGGACATATAAATGAAAGAAGCACTTCCTCTGAAAAGGAAGGGGTTACTGAAGTGACAGAAGGTCTGGCAGTAACGATCGGGAAAAATGCAAAAGAGATAGAAAGGGAATACGGTAAGCCGGATCGAATTGATTTGTCTGCCTATGGATATGAATGGTGGGTTTATAAAAAGGACTATAATCATTATTTCCAATTAGCCGTTGAAAATGAAAAAGTGGTATCTGCTTATGGAATCGGTGATGAGGTCAATGTCGCTCCTTTTAAAATTGGACAATCGATTGATGCCATCTATTCCAGTTTATATGTGGAACCAACTGTTGATATTGAAGTTGGTCACAGTTCCTATCGTTTTGAATTGTCGGAGGAAGATATGAACATGAGGCCGTTAATTGATTTAGGGAATATTAATGTTCAGCTTTATTTGGATAAGTTCACTGGTACTGTTTCAAGCATCCGATTCTTGAATGATTCCGCCCTATTGAAACAAAAGCCGTATGAGTTGACCTATCATGGTGAACTTGTGACAGTTAAGGACCTTTCAGATGAGGACATGGCGAAAGTGGAAGATGGAAATGAGCAGCAAATATTCGATATTACGAATATCATGCGCAGCAGATTTGATTTGAAGCCTTTAGAATGGGATGCCGCTACTGCGGAGGTTGCTTACCTTCATAGCAGGGAAATGAAGGACACCCCTGAAGGAACCCATGTTTCTGAAACAAAGGGGGATTTGGAAAATCGTCTTGATGCAGGTCATGTGAAATACAGGGCGGCAGGTGAAAATATAGCAGCCCATTATGTGGATGCAGCTGCTGTCATGGAAGGTTGGCTAAATAGCAAAGGACATCGGGATGCTATGCTGAACGAGGAATTTACAGGTCTGGGCGTCGGGGTATATAAAAATTATTACACCCAGAATTTCATAAAGAGATAAAATATGGACCCTTTGGGTCCGTTCAGAATGTAGACAAACTYGATAAAAATCGAGTTTGTCTATTTTTATGGCTTGTACAATTTGGACGTTGATTGGAACGTAGGGCACTCGCTTTCCGCGGGCGGTCGGGGAGCCTCCTCGGCTTTCGCCTGCGGGGTCTCCCCTAGACGCGCTTTTCCCGCAGGAGTCTCGTACCTTCCGTTCCAATCAACTTTGTCTTACCWTTTAGATAGAACACTTTTGCCTGGAGTCATTTTTGTTTTAAAATAGAAGTATTAAAACCTGAGGTGATGAGGATGCTTTCTAAACATGATTCTATTCAGCGAGATCAACTTGAAATGATTACTTTATATCAACTGGTGCSACCGAACCATTTGGTTCGTAAAATGGAGGCTGCCATTGACTTCACTTTCATTTATGACTTGGTGAWAGATATGTATTCAGAGGTAGGACGCCCCAAGTATTGATCCAGTTATTTTAATTAAACTGACTTTCATTCAAAATACCTTGGGTATCGTTCCATGCCGTAAAACGATTGAAGAAGTTGAAACAAATATGGCTTTCCGTTGGTTCTTAGGCTATGGTTTCCATGATAAAGTTACCTCCTACTCCACGTTCGGGAAAAATTATGAGCGACGCTTTAAAGATACAGACCTGTTTGAACAGATTTTCTATCGCATTTTAATGACAGCTGCTAATAAAAAGTTAATAAGTGCTGAACACGTTTTCGTGGATTCCACACATGTGAAAGCCAGTGCGAATAAACGGAAATTTGAAAAGAAAATCGTTCGTAAAGAAACACGAGCGTATCAAKGACGTCTTCAAGAAGAAATCAATCAAGATCAATCGTGAAAACCATGGAAAAAAGCCTTTTCCACCAGATAAATTTGATAAAGAAGAGACCAAAGAGATTAAAGAAAGTACAACGGATTCTGTGAGTGGCTACTATGTGAAAGATGAGCGAACAAAACGGTTTGCCTATTCATTCCACGCGGCCGCAGACCGCAACGGTTTTGTATTGGGAACGATTGTAACACCTGGAAATACACRTGACAGTCAGATCTTAGAGCCACTAGTTGAAMAAGTGATTGAGAAAGTTGGAAAACCGGAAGCCGTTGCCGCAGATGCAGCTTATAAAACACCAGCGATTACAAGCTACCTGTTTAACAAAAAAATCATACCCGCTTTACCTTATACACGTCCTCGTACCAAAGAAGGATTTTTTTCCGCAAAAAGGACTATGTATACGATGAACATTTTGATTGTTACCTTTGCCCTTCGGGAGAGCTATTAAAGTATTCAACAACAAATAAAGAGGGCTATCGCGAGTATAAATCCCCAAAACACATCTGTGCAACATGCTCATTTTTATCTCGGTGTACAGAACCAAAGACTGTCAAAAAGTGGTGACACGGCATATCTGGCAAACACATGTGGAARAAGCAGATCATCTGCGTCATCATCAAGATGTAAAACCTATATATGCAAAGCGTAAAGAAACGATTGGTGTATTCGCAGATGCAAAAGAAAAGCATGGTATGCGTTGGACTACTTTAAGGGGACTTAAAAAATTGTCGATGCAGGCGATGCTTACTTTCGCTGCCATTAATTTAAAGTAGATGGCCAATTGGACATGGCAAGGTCCAAAAATAGCCTAACATAGTGGGCTCGTAGAGCCCCAATCTCTGAACATTAGGGGGAAATTCAAAGGGGATTTCAAAAAGGGGTTCGGAATTTTTTAATTCCGAACCCCTTTTGTCTAAAAACTGAACGGACCCGGTTTGGGTCCGTTTTCTTGTTGTGGATCATATTTTAAAAGGTCCCAACCATTTGCATTCCCCTCGATGAGGATCGTTTGCCAATGGAGGTTTTTACATAACGAACTTGGATTCCGCAGTCACGCCCCATTACGTTAGTAAAGGAATTTATGCACTTTTTATCTACCTTTAGCATATGGTGCAATAGGCGATGTCTAAGTGTGAGGTGAGAGTAATGGCAAAAAGAAAGCGGCCCTCCGTGGATGGATTTCGGGAGTTTGTAAAGGAACATCCTCATTTAGTGAATGAAGTGAGAAGCAAACAAGCAACATGGCAGGAACTTTTTGAAGAGTGGTATTTACTCGGAGAAGATCATCCACGCTGGCAGGCTGACGGCAGTGTGGGTGAGCCCAAAGAGAATACAGGATCTCAATCACCGCCGGTTGAAAAGGGAGACCAAAGCACTGAGTTGATCGGTTCGTTAATGAATGCCGTTAAAAACATGGATATGGGGCAGATTCAACAATATATTACGAATGCCAATCAGGCCATCGGTGCAATCCAAGGAGTGCTATCTGCTTTCCAAGGGAATAAATCAGGTGATACCAGTCCTCCCCCAAAAGAAAAAGAGCAGAGAGCTAACCCTTTTTTATTCACCAAAGATTAAGGAGGGTTTTTCATGCGCCAGAATATATATGAATTCATTCAAACAAACGAAGATATGCGAAATTATTTGAGGGTTCAGCCTGCATGGTACAAAAGATTAATGCGTAATCCACATGAAGTGGATGTGTTTGAAACCGAAGCTAAATATTATTTTGAGAAGTCGATTCCACATCGGGTCTCTAAATTTTCGGAAAGCGTTCAGGTTGCCTCAATGATGCTTCATATGTTTCAAGCAATGAATGCTCCAAGTGAATGAAGAAAGTAAGAGTAAATTACTCCTTTTGGCGAACAATAAAGGYAAAAGGGGGACGATGGAATGAGAAAGTTGATATTGGCTCTAACAGTGTTGATGGCAGCGACGGGTTGTGGCAAGAAAATACCTGAACCTGAAAACTCAGGAGTAGCCATACAAGGTGTTTCTACACTAGAGGCTGCCACCACTGTATCGAGCATCCAAAACTCAGATGAGGACTTTCGGGTAAAAACATTTGTAAAAGGCAACTCCGTCTATGTTGAGTGCTACTTGAAAAACTATGGTTTTTCTGAATCAAATCCTGAACAATTGGCAACTGTGTCCGTATTTATTGATAATCAAAAGAAAGTCGATATGAAAACGGCAGCATTTATCGTAAAGGATGTCCCGAATGGCATGCATAAAATAAAGCTGGAGATTTTGAACGGTGCAGGTGAAAAAACAGGGCTGCAAAAAGAGCTTGAGGTACATATCACTTCCTCGATTTAATCAAACCATTAGCATCTAAAAGGGAGAAATGGTAAAATGGTTGTGGAGGTGAGCTTGTTAATGCTTGCTACTATGGAAATCATCGACATTTTACATCAGGCTGATGGATTAGCTGAAATGATCCTTCATTCTGAAATAGGAGAAGAATATCTCCTTAGTTTATATAAATTACAAAACGACAAAGAGGCCCAGGGGATTATTTCCAAGTTTACTTCGCTCAAGGATCTATTTGAAGATGTTCAAAGG
>NZ_JBFUIQ010000088.1:0-16912 GCF_056401795.1 Peribacillus sp. P4_D6 | reverse complement strand
CCGATAAAGTTTCGACCTGCTCTTCAGTTACAAGCCTTACCGGGATATCGAACTCCTGGCTGATCCATTCCTCAACGGAGAGCCATTGATCGCGAATGGTGATAACAAGGCAGAGGTTAAGATCCGTCAGCAGGGAAAACGCATTTCCTAATTTGCGGTCCGTAAGCTCATCTGAAAGCTTTTGGATATAGAGATCCGGATTGTGCATCTGGTAAAAGGAGAGCAGCGTCAGCATATAGCCCTCCGATTCAGGAAGAAACTCGGCCAGGCTGCTTGAATCCGAACGGTCCCCCAGACATATCGCAGTGGCTAACTGGTTTCTCCGCAGTTTTTTCACATCTTCCAGCACTTCAGCATGTTCAAAGTCATCCTTCCAGGCTTGTACCGATTTTTCCAGTGTATGATTGAACGCCTCATACTCAATCGGCTTCAGCAGGTAATCAAAGCTGCTGTGCTGAATGGCTTTGCGCATATAGGAATAATCGTTATAACCAGTAATGAAAATAACTTTTCCAGGATAGGAAATGGAATCCAGCCACTCAATCAGTTCGATTCCGCCCATACCGGGCATTTTCACGTCTGTAAAGATAATCTCCGGGCGTTCTTTTTCAATCAGTGATTTTGCCTCATGGCCATTTTTGGCTTCCAATAGCTTGGTGATGCCATGAGTTTCCCACTGGCCTAAATGGCGTATGACGTCCCGCACATTGAATTCATCATCGACAATCAGTGCTTTCACCGTGTTCATCTCCTTTCCTGAAGTAATTCTTTTTCATTCCCAAGGGGCTCTTTATCGGGATCCTCATGCTGACGGAAAACCCCAGCCCGTCATTCGAATCTACTTTCATTTCTGCACTTGGTCCATACCCTAGAAGCAGCCTGTCACGAATATTCTTCAGGCCTATATGTTCATGCGAATAAGTCCCTTCGTAAGGGGGTGTATAGATATGTTCCCGTAGTGTCTGAAGCTCTTCTTCCCTCAGACCCGGACCATCATTCTCAACAGTAAAGCACAGATCGTTTCCTTGTTTTTCCCCGTTAATGGACAAATGAGCGTTGCTGTACCCTTCCTCATACGTGTGTTTAAAGAAATTCTCTGCCAGGGGCTGCAGAATCATACTTGGAATAGTCATGTCCAAAATGGACTCATCGATATTGACCGAATAACTTACATTTTCACCAAAACGCTCTGTTTGAAGGGAGAGGTACGCTTTTGTATACTCAACTTCATCCCGAACCCGTACCCATTGATCTGCCTGCATTGAGTAGCGCATCATTTTGGACAGCGAAGTCAGCAATTGATAGACCTTTGGTGCATTCGACCTCAGGGCAACAGCGCCTATGGATTGTAAAGCGTTAAACAAAAAATGAGGATTAACCTGTGATTTTAACGCCCTGAACTGGTTCTTCCTGTTTTCAATTTCAAGCTTATATTCACGGTCAATGTGGGAATTGATCCGGTTCATCATGTCCTTCATGTGGGACTCCAAATGGCCAATTTCATCGCTTCTGGTATCATCAAAAGGGACATTCATATTTCCGCCTTCAATGGAGCGGACTTTGCTGCTCAGCCTCGTAATGGGACGGGTAATCCTATTTGAGATAATGCCTATCATCAGCAAACCCAGTATTCCTACGCCGATGCCGACAAGGATATTGGTATAGGCGGTTTTCCTGACATCTTCATATAAAGCCTGACTCGACATGACCTTAATCAATTTCCAGCCGTTCAGTGACCCTGATAACTCTTTTGATAGGAGAATATCGTCATCATGCCGGCTCCTATTCCCGTCAAGACGTTGCTTTTCTTCGGCAGGAAGAGGTTTTCCAATCAGGGCACGATCATTTGCATACATGACGCGATCTTTTGAATCAATTAGCAAAACTGAAGATGCGTCTCCCTGGACAAGGTTATTGCAAATGCGGGCGTATTCGCCCAAATCAATGTCGATTGTAATCATCCCAAGAAACTTTTTAGAAAGAACGTCAATAATTTTGTGGTGAAAAGTCATCACCATCGTTTTGTCCGATTTTGGAACAATGGCTGCATTATTGTAATTCTCAAGAGGGTGGGGCGGCTCAATCAAATATTGTGAGTCAGAAGTATACAGCTGTTTGATCGGGTCCCGGTTCAGAAAATCCGGCTGATACCTGTGTGTGCTGATCATTGCATTATAGACAGTAAATGACTCATTGTTTTTAGCAATATAGAAACGGATTTGCCGGAATTCGTTTCTCATTAGATAAAAGGTTTCGAGACTCTTTTCCATGGTCATAGGGTTGAAATATATGGAGTCTTCGAAGCCGTTTTTAAAAATCCGAAACAGATCAGGGTTGCGGTACAGAATATACGGAAAATCAATCATGTCGTCAAAATACTGCTCCAGTTCATCCGCATTCTTCTGAAGCTGCTCCCGGCTGTTTTCAAGTTCATACTGCTCCACACTGTTTTTTGTGTAAGTGTAGATGAAAAAAACGGACAGGAAATAGGGCAGAACGATGAAAATCAGCAGCATGATCAATAAACGGCTTTGTATGCTTTTCAAAGGAGGCACCCCCTTTCGCAGAAGGCTATTTTTTTAGTCTGATCTTATCTTCTCACTTTAGCATCCTAAAACTATATCAAATCAAAAAACCAAGTCAATCATGCTTAAGYAGGATTCGTGTAAGTGCATGTATCGTTATATTTCGCAGTTCGGGCTTATATTATGTTCCAATTTGCGCTGCGCCAGAGATTTGAAGATGATACGGCAAACAAAAAAAGCTGAAGACATCTTCAGCTTTTACAAAAATTATGCTTTTTCTCCTACTCTTCATTAACAAAAACATTAAATAAGGAGCCCCTATTAAAGCGATCATAATCCCCGCAGGTATGTCTTTGGGTTCAAGTATGTTTCCTCCGATTGTATCTGCCACAAGCAGCAGCCAGGCGCGGATCAGAATCGCTACCGGCAGGAAGAGCTGATTTCGAGGTTCGACCAGAGCTTTTGCAAAGTGCGGACCCTGAGCCCGACGAAGGCGCTGCCTCCTGTGGCAAAGACAGCTGCTGCTGCAAGCGAAACCGATGTCAGCAACAGGATCGCCCTTTTTTTCAACTGATACACCTAAGCCTATTGGCATAGGTTCACTCAACCCAAAAAGATTCAGCCGAGTCGCTTTGTACAGTGTAAAGGGGATGAGAATAGCAGGTCTGCACCCCATATGTTCCCTGACAGCCAATTTGCAATAAAATCCACTTTTTGTCAATCAGCAGATGAAATAAGGACAAGCATCAGACCTGAGAGGGCCACAGAAAATCCCACCCCGGTTAATACAAGTTTGACTGGCTGCATTCCCGCAGTCCGTCTTCGTAATTGTCACAAGAGGTGGTAATTCGATGGCTTCAGAAGGTTTCAAACAGCAACAACATCATGTAACTTGTCGTAACTTTATGTAAAGCATTCGAAGCTTCATTAAAGTAACCATTGTCTAATTTGAACCAATAAAGTTCCGATTTAGATTTATAGTATCCTGCCCTGTTCATCCTGAACCCATAAAACAATCCAATACTGTTTCCCCTTCATTGGTTATAGTTACGAGAATAAATTAATTAACTCAGTAACTATATTAGGCAAAATTTATCTTCCATTTACATTAACTTTAGAAGATATTCGTCAAAATATGATGAATTATGAAAAGKATATGTCTGGACTATATTAGTATGGGGAACGGCTGTAGGGTTTTATACAAAGTATAAAACCCTACAAGTATGCATTTGAATATCGAAGTTTCTATTAACTCTTAATGACTTTTTCTTCTTTCAGTCTCTCTATCAACTGTTTATCAATTCTATCTCTACTTTGAATTATTCGATTTGTTTTAAAGTTATATTTATGTGGATGTTTATTTAATTATTTTATTTAAACTAACTAACAGCTACTCCTATCGGAAATGGGAAATAAATATAAAGTAAGCCTTTACCACTTTGGGCAAAGGCTCCTTTTTTGACGAGTTTCTTCTATTAACTAGGAAGGTATTAGACTGCCTTTTTCCTTTAGAAATACATTTATAACAATTAAGGTCAAGTACATCTCGGGGTGCCCTAGATCTGCTAATAGCTATAATACTGTATATATCACAGCTAACTTTTTTATTGCAGAACCCCAAAAATGCAATTACAGTTAACAAAAAGGGTATTGAAAAGTGTAGAATTATCCAATCAATCCCTGGTATCAGAGTAATAATAATGGCTACGAGTCATTTATACTAAAAGTAAGCAACACTCTACTTCTGCCTCATATTAAGAGTTTTCCTACAACCTTATAAAAAGAAAGACTGCTCCTCCTTCTCATTTGAAATAGGATCGTCATTACTTTATTAATCTTTTAAAAATGTTAGTAACGCTTCATTAAATTCTTTTGGATGAGTTGCGTTTAATCCATGCGGACCACCCTTTATTAGAGCGAGCTTACTACCAGGAATGGAATCATATGTACGTTTTCCACTTAACTCAAAAGGTACAGTTGCATCAGAGTCACCGTGAATAATAAGAGTAGGTATATTGAACTTTTTCAAGTCCTTTCTAAAATCTGTCTTACTAAAGGCCGTTATACAATCGAGCGTACCCTTAGGTGAGGCACTGGCTGCAATATCCCGATTATATAAACGGAATGGCTCACTAACTAAATCTGTTTGATTACCCGCCGCGAAAAATCCCTTCGTAAATTTGTCAAGAAATGCAAGGCGGTCATTTATCACGCCACTTTTGAATTCTTCAATTGTTGCATCATCTAATGCTCCTTCAGGATTATCCTCTGATTTGTATAAATAAGGAGGAACTGCTCCAGCAAAAACAGCCTTTTCAATACGATCTGTTCCATACGTACTAATGTATCGAGCTACCTCACCTCCACCCATAGAAAAACCAACAAGTGTGACATTTTGAAGATCTAAATGTTCTAACAGTTTATGTAAATCGGAAGCAAATGTTTCATATTCATATCCTTCCCATGGCTGGGATGACTTTCCGAATCCTCGACGATCATATGTTATGACTCTGTAACCCGCTTCAATAAGAGCTGGCACCTGATATTCCCAAGAGCGTCCACTTAAAGGCCAACCATGTATTAAGACAACAGGTTTCCCTAAACCCTGGTCCTCATAATAAAGTTCAATTGGAGCATGATTTTCATTACCTACAGTAAATTTTGCCATATAAATTTCCTCCCATGAATTAAACCTATATTCTTGCTTCTCTAAAAAACTCTTCACTCCAAAACATTTAACATATTTTTTGCAAAATGTTTATAGGATTATTATATTCCCTACTATCGAAATTGTAAAATTATTCAAAAAAATATCAAATCAACTAATATTATTAGATTCAATTTATTTAAACCAAGGTGTGTAAATTATTAAAAAATATTGAAAAAACTAAACTAAAAAATCGAATTAAAGATTTCTAAGCAACTCCAATTGGGGTATCTCCAATTAAGTTGGAATTAGGAATCACAGCCCTTCCTAAAACTTCAAGGCTTATTTATCCGATTTCACTCTGCGAATTTTAAGTTATTTACAAAAAAAATAATTTGTATTTCTAAAGTTTAAAAGACCCTACGATACCAGTGAGCCGCAGCTTCAACTTCATCAACAGTCAATTGATGCCCCCTATTTTCCCAATGAATTTCAACTTTTGCATTAGCCTTTTCAAATAAGGATTGAAGTTCAGTAGATTCCATCGGCGAACATATAGGATCATTTTTACCAGCAGCAATAAATACTGATTTTCCTGACAAATCAGGAAGAACAATTCCTTTTCTCGGTACCATCGGGTGATGGAGACTGGCTCCCTTTAATGCATTTTGATAGTGAAATAATAAACTAGCAGCTATATTAGCTCCATTTGAGTATCCAATGGCAATCATGTTTTCTCGATCAAAATTATACTTTGCAGCAGAATCATCAAGAAACTCATATAATTCTTTTGTACGGAAAATCAGATCTTCCTCATCGAATACACCTTCAGCTAATCTCCGAAAGAATCGAGGCATTCCATTTTCCAATACATTTCCGCGGACACTTAGCACTGAAGCCTCGTCATCAATTCTTCCCGCTATAGGTAATAAATCTAATTCATTTCCGCCAGTACCATGTAGTAGTAATAACGTTGGTTTCGTTGAATCTTTACCCTTATTAAATATATGTTTCATGATTGATCTCCCTCCAGAACGCGAACTTCCACAGTAGGTAAGGCTTCTTCTAATTCTTCTCGGTTTGGCTCCAGCCAGGATGGCAACATCAGTTTACTTCCAAGCTCAGCGACAGCTTCATCAACGGAAAAGCCTGGCGGATCTGTCGCTATTTCAAAAAGGATACCGCCTTGTTCATGGAAATACACAGCTTTGAAGTAGTTTCGATCACGAATCTCAGTCGGATAATACTCCTTATCTTGAAGAAGTGTTCTCCATCTCAATAAATCTAGGTCATCCTTTGCCCTCCATGCGATATGGTGAACAGTTCCAGCCCCTTTTAATCCGCGAACCGAAGGAGTTAGCTTAATATCAATTATATTTCCAAACTGACCATCCGATTTAAACCTAAGGAAGCTCGCTTCTTGCCCAAGACATTCGAGCCCTAATACGTTTTCAAGCACATTTGCAGTTTTATTAGGCTGAGTTGAAATTAATATAGCTCCACCAAACCCTTTAATTGCAACCTCTGAATCGACTTCCCCAAAACTCCAATTATTTTTTGGCCCTTCATTTCGTTCCACTAATTCAATTTCGAGACCATCTGGATCTTGAAATTGTAAATATTTTTCTCCAAAACGTACTGATTGAATAAACCTGATTCTAAATTTCTCCAAACGATTTTCCCAAAATTTAATCGATTGATTCGGGATTATAAAACTGGTTACTCCAACCTGTCCTGTTCCAATTCGGCCTTTTAACTGCTTTGACCACGGAAAAAAAGTTATAACAGATCCAGGTTGACCAGTTTCATTTCCAAAATAAAGATGATAGACTTCTGGACGATCAAAGTTTATCGTCTTTTTTACAAGTCTTAACCCCAGTATGCCAGCATAAAAATCAATACTTCTTTGGGCATCGTTCACCATTGCTGTTATATGATGGATCCCTGTTGTTTTTTGCAACCTCACCATTCCCATTCTCTTCATTAATTTGATCAAGAAATTAATTAGGTCTCTCTATGGAAAAATCTCACCTAATTTTGCTTAATTTGTACCAGCTAACCAGATCACAACTCTAATTCTCTTACCTCAAATGGTAATAAACTTTGTTTAATCTTCCCTCTAGACTGTTCATACTGCTCTGGCAACATTAATTTTTCTCCCATCGTCGCTTCAGGTTCATCGTGAGCAAATCCTGGAGGATCTGTTGCAATCTCAAAGAGAATTTCCCCGTGTTCTTTAAAGTAAATCGCATTAAAATAATTTCGATCTCGTACAGGAGTTACCCCATATCCGTTTTCCTCAACATATTTTTGCCATTCCAATTGGTCTTGATCATCCTTTGCCCGCCATGCAATGTGGTGTACGGTTCCAACACCCATTGTCCCGCGTCCTATTGTCGTTAATTTTAAGTCAATAACATTGCCAATTTCTGCTGAAGAACGGTAACGTGCAAAGTCGCCATCCTTGCCGATTAATTCTAGTCCCAATATGTTTTCTAACAATAGAGCCGTTTTGTCAGGTTGGGTCGATAATAAAGTAGCACCGCCAAAGCCTTTAATAGCTACCTCAGGTGTTACCCCGCCAAAGGTCCATGCATTTACTTCCCCTTCTTCCCTTTCAACAATTTCCAAGTGTAGCCCATGTGGGTCATCAAATTCCAAGTATTCCTCGCTAAAGCGCTCTCTTACGGTAAAAGGAATATTGAAGGATTCCAGTCTTTTTTTCCAGAACTTCATAGCTCCTTTTGGAACAACATATGATGTAACGCCTACTTGACCATCACCAATTTTCCCTTGACTAGCTCCTGCCCATGGGAAAAATGTCATGATTGTTCCTGGTTTTCCACCCTCATTACCAAAATAAAGATGGTAGGTACCTGGATCATCAAAATTGACAGTTTTTTTCACTAAACGTAAACCTAATACACCTGCATAGAAATCAACATTCTCTTGAGGATGACCAACAATTGCAGTAATGTGGTGAATACCCATCGTTTTTTTACTCATTTTATTTTCACTCCTCTTTTTATTTCTGGTTAGACACTAACCTTAAAAAAGCATCGCCAATTTGTCGATAATTGTATATACGACTTTATGGGTGTTTTTTCCTTTGTCCAAAGTTTTTTATTGTCTATAAATATTGGATCTTTAATTTTATTAAAAAAAGAAGCGTGGAAATTATTCACAATACCTATTTTTATTTCAATCAACTTATGGATAAACTGATTCAATATCAAATGAAAAAAATACCAATATATACAAATAAACCAGCACTATAGATTGATACTGGTTTAATTGATGCTTTTATTTATGTAGTTGTTAATTTAGCATAGATGATGAAAAACAGGGTTAATTGTCCTATTATCACAATATTTGGTACTACTACAACCAAATTAATAACAAAAAAGACTGGTAAAATCCCTAAAAACAAGCAAAATGATTAATTTTCAAACGGTGTTGTTCAAACCTGTATTGATGAAAACAATTGTAGTTGACAGAAAATAGAGCAATACAGATCCAAAAACAAAATATAGGATAAAAGAATATTGAACCCCATGTAAAATAATAGTCTAATGGATGCTGCAACCATACTCAATGACATTAAAATCAACAGATGACCGTAAATAATAATTTGACCGGAAGTTTGTCTAGACTTGTTGAGTTCCTTCTCCATGTTATCGAAATATTGCCACCACATCGAAATCATGAGGATAAATGAAATGATCGCAAAGCTTATTGAATCCCAATTTCCTTGTTTAGGTTGAATCATCGCAAGAGTGCTTATAAGAGCTTCCCCAAAGAGAATAATGGAAAATAGACCAAATCTCTCTAACAAGTGGGCTGTATTAGTCGAAACCTTTTCTAAACACTTTCTTCCAAGCAGTGGGATAATAATATCGATAAGAATTCCGAAATACAACACAGCATACCGAATCCAAGAATCAAAAAAGACGGATAATAATGAAATAACGATTCCAATCCAAAAATATCTTCCTAGAAAGAGTACTCCTTGCTTACGAACTCCTGCTTCTATCCGCTGGACAATAAGATATTGGATCGCAGTCACGGCCCTTAACCCAATATAACCTATTAAAAAAGAAAGATAATAAGGATCAAAATCAGCTGACAAGCTTGATGTCATTATTAGGACAAAAACATTTGCAGGATCAAAAAGATTCGTTAATAAAATAAATCTTTTCCGAAACGGTTAACAAAGATGGTTTGCCTCACCCTAGCCCACCAGATCGGAATGAAAATTAAGACAAATTTCACTAAATACTCTATATGGATATGACCATCTTCAACATGAAGTAAAGCATGATTTGCGACCGCAACCGTCGCCACAAACAACAAATCATAAAATAGTTCTAACCACGTTCGTAACTTTCTTTTCTTCCATTTCTGCACCTCCCTCCAATTTTTTTTAGTTAATAGCAAGGTGGAAATATATGTTTATTTGAAGAGGAAATAATATAGACATAGTCTATTTGCCATAGTTTGCAAACACAAGCCAATAATAAGAAAACTAATGAGAAACCCTTACATTCTAGATTATTTGTACTAAACACCTCATTAAATTAAACAGTTTGATGATTAGGCATAAAGCCACTTTTTTTACGTTGGTATATCATGGTATGATGAGGTGATTTTAACAAGGGAGGTAAAATATGACAAAAACTATAGGCCTTATTTGTGGTAGTTTACGAAAAAACTCTTATAATCGAATCATTGCTCAATCATTAACAGAGATGGATGATTCCCATCAATTTCGTTGGATCGAGATAAATAATCTACCTTTGTTTAATGAAGACTTAGAAATAAGTGTTCCAGAAACAGTGACATCATTTAAATCTGCTATCCAGGACGTTGACGGTATCATTATTGTAAGTCCAGAGTACAATTCTGGAATTCCAGGCGTATTAAAGAATGCATTGGACTGGGCATCAAGACCCCGGGAATCCGCAGTTCTTAGCAGAAAACCGGTTGGCCTAATCGGAGCAACTCCTGGGGGGTTAGGTACTGTTTATGCTCAGATGCAAATCAGAGAAATACTAGAAACTATGCAAGTTTATGTTCTTCCATTTCAAAAAGTACTGATTTCTCAAGTACATCAAAAGATTGATTCCGATCAGAAAGTGCTTACTGACGAACAAACAAAACGTTATCTTCAGCGTTATTTACAACAATTTATAAATTGGATAGATAAAACTCTTGTTTTAGATAAATAGAAGTAGAGTTAGGATTTTTAATAATTGACGTTAATATAATTTTAGTTATAAAGTGATTGTGGAAAATGAGGAAATTCATGGTAAATAATCCAATGTTTAATCTTTCTTCATTACTTTAATTTAGGAGGAATACATAATGTCTGATCTCTATTCTCGTATTAATAAAGATGAAGCTGTCGTTCTTTTAGTGGATCATCAAACTGGCCTTATGGCTGGACTTGTTCGTGACTATGGTGTTGATGAATTTAAGAACAATGTTTTGGCTCTTGCTCGTACTGCTAAGTTTTTTGATTTACCAGTTATTTTAACAACAAGCTTTGAAAACGGACCTAATGGACCACTTATGCAAGAATTGGTTGATCTTTTTCCTAACGCTCCAAAAATAGCTCGTCCTGGACAAATTAACGCATGGGATAATGACGATTTTGTAAAAGCAATCGAAAAAACTGGAAAAAAACAACTTATTATCGCGGGCGTAGTTACTGATGTATGCGTTGCCTTCCCTGCACTTTCCGCTATAAAAGCTGGGTATGAAGTTTTTGCTGTTACTGATGCTTCAGGAACTTTCAGTAAACAAGTTGCAGAAGCTGCCAATACGCGTATGGCACATAGTGGCGTGCAACTTATGAACTGGTTTAGCGTAGCATGCGAACTGCAACGCGATTGGCGCAACGATGTCGAAGGTTTTGGCAATTTACTTGCTAGTAATCTTCCAGGTTATCAAAATGTAATTGGAAGCTATATGGGAGCTCAACGAGATCTAAGTAAACAAAATGCATAAATTTATTCTTAAGAAATAGCTATAAATCAATCACTTTTTTTAAAAATGGATAGTATAAATTTAGCGCTGATTTAATCAGCGCTCCTTTTTTTAATTAAGAAGTATAGCAAGGCTTTTATTTTTTCGATTACAGCTGAAACTAATAATTGCCTTTTAGATGAAACAATTTTAAAAAAGGAGTGTTTTATTATGAGTAATTTAGAATTGTTAACTCCGGAGATCCAAAGTTACCTTACCAATTCCCGACTGCTCTTAATATGCCGACCTAACCGGGACTCCCTATAAAAGTGAACATCGCAATTCGTTCATCCTCTAAAAGCTATTTACCTGTTTCCTGCCCAAACCCGTAAACCACATTCAGAAAACCTGCAGGCAATCCAGCTTCAGAAAAAATTTCTGCGATCTTGCATGCAATGAGTGGCGTCATTTATGCTGGCTTCAACACAATTGTATTTCCCGCTGCCAATGCAGGAGCTACCTTGTATATGGTGAATTAAACGGGGAGATCGCACCGATAACACCTTTATCGAACATAATTGGCTGCATTAGATATTTCTTGTAAAGTAAACACCTCTTAAACTTTTACACCTATTCATTCTTACTCTTAAAAGATAAAATACCTTATGTACACTATTAATATATCGTGTACATAAGGTATATAAAAATCCCAAACATCTTTAATGGTGAACGCTACGATAATGAGTCCAACTTTAGCTAAGTCCTGCGAGGCTACCCTCTGTACCTCCTGGGAAAACTTTTCATGGTTTTTATAAACTTCCTCGACTGTCTTATGTGAGAATTAAAGAAATTATATGTGGTATATAGAGTATCCATTATACCCAAGTGTTTCCGGGAGCAATAAAAGCTAAAATTGTATTTTAAAAAAATTTTATGTATCAATACCGATTCTACCATCCATAGGACTTCTTAGTATCCTAACCTATTGCTAGAACTAGAAAAGCCAGTCTCTTCAAAAAAGAACTGGCAACTTTCTCTATTACATTCTTTTTGCTCCTACATATCTTTTCTTCCAATAACTATTATCCATGGAGGAAATGCTTACACCGTTTGATGAGGAGCTGTGTATGAATTGATTGCCGCCTATATATATACCAGCATGTGAGGCACCAGTTTTATAGGTTTCATAAAAGACCACATCTCCAACTTGTGGTTTGGACACCTTTGTCCCCTTTTTATAAATTTCCGATACCGTTCTTGGTAATGTGACATTTGCGCCTTTATCAAAAGCGTATTTTAGGAATCCGCTGCAATCAAAACCTTTTGGTGTAGTTCCACCCCATACATACCGTACATTCAAATGTTTCTTTGCTTCCTTCACTATCGCAGTAGATTTATTGTTTGTTTTATTTACATTAGCTACGTTGGAGGTCTTCTTTTTTACTCCCAAAGCTTTATATGTATTCGGACCGGCAATACCATCAGCTTTTAAACCTTTACTTTTTTGGAACTTTACGACTGCACTTTTAGTAACGGTCCCAAAATATTTAGTTGTATTATTACTCTTAAAATATTGTTTTTTCTTTAGAACCTCTTGTAATTGTTTTACTTCTGTATGAGTCATTCCACTTTTTAATGTACGATCGCCCAATGCAGCATTACCAACCAACGGATTTGATAGTAACAATCCAGAAACAACAAAAGATGCTATGATTTTTTTCATTTTCTCCCCCGATTAAATCTCTTTTTTATCATTTTATCACCTTTAAGTGACACACACATTTACCTAATTTTACATTATTATTACAAATACATACATAAAGTGAGTATAAAATACAAAATAACCAAAATATTGCTCATGTTTTCGAAAGGTAGTAATTAAGAGTAAATTCCTTGCTTTTTATAATAGTAACCATCCGGTTTGGATAACCTCCTCGTACTGTGATATATTTGCCACTCCCTACATTTTATTATTTTCACTAGTTACAAATCCTTGAGCTTATTAAATACATCGAAGTTCTGACATTAATTTGGGATATTCAATTTAATCCTCTCAACCTTAAATTAGGTGGTGTCTAATAAAGGCATATCGCTTACGACAATAACTGCCTGAATATTTTTCGTGATGCCATTCCATTCTTGTACAATTCTGCCTTGTTTCGTACAAAGCAATCGAGTGAATGATTTGTCGGGGACAATCGTTAATTTTTGTTAAGGCATAGGAAAAGCACCTCCTTTGATACAAGGATAGTATCAGGGGGTGCTACGTATAGAATATGTGCTGTTTAAATGGGGGCTTATCTTTAACCTTAGTTTTACAGCCCACCATCTAACTGTTTACGCTTAAAGATATAAGTTATCCTCTATCCTCGAAAACTCAGTTCGAGTGAATGGCTAACTCTTATTCGGCGGGAATCCTACCTGCTACATGCCACGAGCTATGCTCGATCGTTCTTACAGTCACGGATGTTGATCCCAACTAGCAGCCGAATCTATGTAAAATTATTGAAATGAAATCAACCAATTCTACTCTTTAACTCTAACTGGAACCTTCAGCTGAGTGGGTACTGACCTCAATTTTGTATTTTGTTTGGGAAGTATAATTTTGGCCTGCTAAAAGAAGAATATCCCCAAAATCTTCAAACTCAATCGCCCCTGGAGCAGCTTGGGTTTCAAACGTTATTCCGCCGTGTTGAATTAATTTTTCTCCGTGCATAAGTGGCACATCTTTCACAAAGTTTGCCGTGTAAATGACAACCGCAGGCTCTTCTGTGTATACCTCGATTGTTATTTTCTGGTCAGGACTAATTAATTTGGCTGCAGTTTGATGAAGTCCTGGGCACGTAAGGAAAAATGGATGATCGATCCCTTGAACTTTTTTAACTTCTGCGTCAATGGCTTCAAAGGTTGATTTTAATTTCTTCGGGGTTCGAAAATCATAAGGCGAGCCAATTGTGCTTCGCTTTTCCCCAGTTACCGTGGTATCTTCATTTACTGGTGCAAATTCTTGAGAAGAKATTTGTAAGAAATGATCATCGATTGGATGGCTGGGATGCCCTGTTAAGTTAAAATAGACGTGATTGGTCGGATTAAAAACTGTGTCTTTATCACTTTTTGCTTGATAGCTCACTGACCAAATATTTAAGTTGTCTAATGTGTAAGTCACACTTACTTTCAAATTCCCCGGAAAACCATTCTCGCCATCAGGTGAGTCGGTTGAAAAGATGATCGAAGCACTTTCATCCGTCTCCTTCACTTCATAACCCCAGATTTTTTCATCGAATCCAGGGCTGCCACCGTGTAATGTATTCCCTAATTGATTTACAGACGTTTGGTAACGTGATTCACCAATTGAAAATTCGCCATTTTTTATTCTTCCAGCGACTCTTCCTATTGTTGCTCCATAATACGTTTCTTTTTTGTAATCCTCAATCGAATCAAATCCCAATACGATATTATTACGACCCGATTCCGTTAGGACAAACAGATTGACGATTCTTGCACCAAAGTTCGTAACTTCCATTCTTACTCCATGATCATTTTCTATCGTAAACAGCAAGACATCATTTCCAAACGAGCTTTGTGCTACTTTCATTTTTATCGGCTCCTTCCCTATTAAATTCCTTCATATAAATAAAAGCTAAAACACCATAAATTGCATAAAAAGTTCAGCTAACATTTTTAATAATTGTAAAGCCCGAAGTAGCAACCTCGGGCCTAAGAAAAGGAATCATATGAGTAAATCAACATATTCTTGATGAAGTATTTTCCTTATTGCCCCCTGATTTAAAATCTCCTCTTTTCTGGTATAGCTTCTTTTAATTCCGCTCCAAACCTTAATAGGTCTAATTTAAGCACTTTTCCCCTTAGCTTGTCTACTTTCCCCAATTTTTTCAATTTCCTCCAAAGTATGACCTCGAGTTTCAGGAACGCATGTCCGAATAAATAAAACACCAAGTAAACAAATAGCACCGAAGATTGAAAAAACAGCTTCTTGAGACATCGAAGCGGTCATGATCGGAAATAGCAGGCCAACCAAGAAAGAACCAATCCAGTTAAATGATGAAGCCACTCCTGACGCCCGCCCGCGAATTACCAGCGGGAAAATTTCTCCAACTATGACCCAAGTTAATGGAGCCCAAGTGAATGAATAAAGAGCTACATAGATACTTAAGAAAACAACCATCATCATCGGATTTGCATTAGGAATTAATACATTCAATATAGCCGGCAAAATAAAGGATAGCCCCATAATCGTTCCGCCGATTGTTAATAAAGTACGGCGATTAAATTTATCAGCAATCATTAGGAATATTAATGAACCTAGTACGAGAATAACCCCTTGAATAATTGGCCACATCAATACTGAGCTGGCTTCATGCCCTGTTGCTTTTTCCACAATCATAGGAATGTAATAAAAAATTGCGTTTGCTCCCTGGAACTGTTGAAACGCAGCAACACCCACACCCGCCATTACTAAATAACGGTATTTATTACTTAAAAGGGTACCCCATGATGCTTTTTGATTTACCTTTTCTTCCTCTTTAACAGTTTCTTGTATTTGTGTTATTTCAGAATCAATTTGTTCTTTGTCGGCGCGAATATAGCCCAACACCCTACGAGCTTCATCCATTTTATTGTTCTTAATTAAAAAACGTGGTGATTCGGGTAACCTGGATACTCCAATAAATAAGATCAAAGCAGGTACGGCAGCCAAACTAAGCATCAACCGCCATGCCATTGTCCCTGGTAAGTCTTTCAATAAATAAGCGACAATGTATGAAAGCAACATTCCAGAGACAATCATTGTTTGGTTAATTCCTGACAGACGTCCACGTAAACGTGCAGGCGCCATTTCCGACATATAGGCTGGGACCAACGCAGAAGCAGCTCCAACAGCCAAGCCTAATAAAATCCTGGCAACAATCATAAAAAGGATTCCGTTATGAGGGGATATTCCTGCCAAAATGGATCCAACAGCAAAAATGATAGAAGATATTAAAATCATTTTGCGCCGTCCTAAACGATCGGAAAGTTGTCCGGCCATGGCACCTCCAAAAATAGCTCCAAACATCAACGAAGAGGTAATCCAGCCAATGGCACCTGGGTTGTTTTGAAGGTTCCAATCATGTTGCAGAAAAGGCAAAGCACCCGTCATAACGCCGATATCATAACCGAAGAGAATGCCTCCAAAAGCCCCAAAAAAATAAATGAATCCACTTGAGATTTTCTTTTCATTAACCATTTAAGTTCCCCCTAAAGGTTTTAAAATAATATTTAATCCCACTACTAAAATATTGATTGCTTTTTGAGAAATAATAAAAGTGTTTTCAACCACAAAYACATCCCAGTTTCCGTCGTAAAAGTTATTTGTTAGAATGAATTCCGTGTCGTCATTGTCTATTAAAACGCTTTCATCTTTTCCCTAAAAACCACGAAAACGCTTACGAAAATAAAGGAATCATACTAATGGTCACTATTTCCGTTCTTCAACTTCTGGATTACCTATTTTTTCCCTCCAAGGAAGCGGAGCCTCCATGGAGGGAGAGACATTACTTAATAACTACGTATTCCAAGCCAACAAGTTTGGCATAGGTTATGATTTGGTCTGTTGTTAAATTCAATGAAACAACTGTATGGTGACCGCCACCATTCTCAAGCCAAGCTTTCACTCCATCTTGGAAGTTTGGCTTCACTTCCCAAAGTACACGGGCCACTGGCAGGTGTGGTGCTGGAACTGTTGGCTCGAATGCAGAAACTTCATTAATCAAAA